>JBPCNM010000464.1:0-11703 GCA_051001255.1 Solirubrobacteraceae bacterium | reverse complement strand
GCTTGAGCTCCTTCAGCCTCGCCTGGATCTCTTTGCGCTTCTCTTCGAGGAAGTCCGCCAACGTGATGCACCCTCACCGTAAATCGACTGTAAGGGTGCCTACCATACGTTAAGCGTCAGTTCCGCGCTGGGGACCTTGGTCGAACCGCACGGATGTGAGGTGAGATCGGTGTTGTAGGCGCCGCCTTGGCCGCGGCATGCGGCCGGGGCCGCCATCATCTCGCTTCGATGGATGAATTCGTCGAGCACGTCGTCGCACTCGCCGGCCGCGAACTGCTGCTGCTCGGGCCGCGCGACGGCATGGCGCTGGTGAGCGAGGAGGCGTTCGAGCACGAGGAGTTCCTGCCCTACTGGGCGGAGCTGTGGCCGAGCGCCGTGGCGCTGGCGCGGGTCATCGGCCGCCGCCCGCTCACGGGACGGCGGGTGATCGAGCTCGGCTGCGGGCTGGGGCTGGCGGCGATCGCGGCGGCGGTGGCCGGCGGACGCGTGCTGGCGACCGACTGGGCGCCGGCGTCGGTGGCGATGGCCGCCCGCAACGCCGAGCGCAACGGCGTCGCGCTGGACACGGCCTTCTTCCGCTGGGACACGGCGCCGGAGCCGCTCGGCCCGCCGTGGCCGCTCGTGCTCGCGTCCGACGTGCTCTACGAGAGCCGCAACATCCCGCTGCTGCTCGAGCTGCTGCCGCGGCCGACCGCCGCCTCCGGCGAGGTCTGGCTGGCCGACCCCGGTCGCGCCGTGGCCGAGCGCTTCCTGGAGCTGGCGGCCGCGACCTGGCGGATCGACGCGATCCCGCACGACGGCCCGGAGCAGGTCACCGTCCACCGGCTCCGGCGCGCGCGAACCTGAAGCGGGTCTTGACCCTCTTCACGCCCCGGCGCAACCTGAAGCGTGCCGGGCGCCGTTCAGGTCTCCAGATACGCCTTGAGCCGCTGCAGCGAGCGGGCCGCCTCGCGCTCGGCGACGCTCGCCACCAGCACGCGGCCCGCCATGCGGCCGACGAAGCCGCCCGGCTGGGAGTACTCGTTGCGGTACTCGAAGCGCGTCGCGCTGCCGCCGTCGAGCGCCACCAGCTTGTCGACGATGCGGGCGTGCGAGCCGGCCGGCCCCTTGCCCTCCCAGACGGCGTGGCGCGGCGCGTCGACGTCCGCCAGCGACCACTTCACCTTGAAGTTGGCGTGGTGCAGGCACAGCGTCTGCTCGACCTTGAAGCCCTCCCGCAGCGCGCCGGAGTCGACGTGGCCGAGCTTGCGGTGGATGGTCACCCAGTCGCCGAAGTGGCCGGGGTCCATGATCACGTCCCACACGCGCTCGGGCGGGACGCCGATGTCGATCGAGGCGTTCACGGCGGTCATCGGGCCGCCAGCTCCTCGGTCCGCTCCCAGTCGCGCAGGGCACGCTCGACGGCGGCGTCGAAGCCGTGCAGGTGCACGCCGAAGGCCGCCGCCGCGTCATCGTCGCGCGGCAGCAGGTCGTGCTCGAGCGACTCCATCAGCGGGGCGATCAGCGCCGGGTCCTCACCGGCGATCGCGGCGGCCAGGACCGAGGCGACCGGCGTCAGGGTGACGCCCAGGTCCAGGGAGGGCCGGCGGACCATCAGCGCGTCCGAGATGCGAGCGATCATGCCGGCGTAGCTCATCACGTCCGGGCCGCCGATGTCCCAGGACCGGCCGGCGAGGCCGGCCGGGGCCGTCGCGGCACGGGCCAGGTAGTCCAGCACGTCGCGCCCGTCGATCGGCGCGGTCCGGTTCCCGCGCCACGCCGGCAGCGCGATCACGGGCATGCGCTCGACCAGCCGGACGAGGAAGCGGAACGAGCGCGAGCGCGCGCCGATCACGATCGAGGCGCGCAGCGCGATCCCCTCCGGCACGGCGCCGAGCAGCGCGCTCTCCACCGCCAGGCGGGAGCCGAGGTGGCGCGAGAGCGGCGCGTCGCCGGGCACCAGCCCGCCGAGGTAGACCACGCGCCGCAGCCCGGCGGTCGTCGCGGCCTGCGCGAACGCCGCGGCGGAGCGGCGCTCGCGCTCGGCGAACGCGCCGTCGGCCGCGCCCTCCATCGAGTGGATCAGGTAGTAGGCGACGTCGATCCCGTCGAGCGCTGCGTCGAGCCCGGCGCCGGTCGTCACGTCGCCGAGCACGAGGTCGTCGAGCTCGACGCCGGCGGCGGCGACCCGCTCGGCCGAGCGCGCGAAGCCGCGCACCGTCCGGCCGTCGGCCCGCAGGCGTCCGGCCAGCGCCGCGCCGACGTAGCCGGAGACGCCGGTGACGAGGATTCGCATCGCACTCGAGGGTACGGCGAGACGAAATCTCCGGACGGTGCGGGCTCCCCGTGTCGCTACCAGGGCGAAACGGGGAGGTTTATCGCCTGTTTGCGACAACGACACGAGAAGCGTGCGATTTGCGGGTTCGCCCGTTGCAGGTCGATGGCCGGATCCGGTTAGCTCCCGCTCGTCCTGTGACGAACTCGTGAAGGGGAGCGCCGAAGGTGCCGGTCAAGAAGGTCGCCAAGAAGGTCAGCTGCGAGGACTGCTTCTTCAAGCGCAACCTCCTGTGCGCCCTGAGCTGCGACGAGCCGTGCCCGACGTTCCGCCCCGATCACCCCGACGGGCTGCGCCCGCCGCAGCAGATGCGCTTCGTGTTCCGCCAGGAGCGCCGCCGCCAGGTCGCCTGGGCGCTGCCTAGCGCGCAGGAGCAGGCCGCGCTGCACGCGTAGCGTCGTCATCCGCCTCCGCCCGCCTGGCGATCCACTCCGCGCCGGGCGTGTCGGACAGCCCGTGCGCGAGGATCGAGACGAAGACGCACAGGGCGGCGAGGTTGAAGAGGCGCTCGTTGCCCGGGATCCGATCGGCGAGCACGAGCAGCGAGAACGTCATGGTCGCCACGCCCTTGGGTCCGAACCACGCCATGAACGCCGTCCAGCTCGCCGGCAGGCCCGCGCCGAACAGCGCGATCCAGATCGCGACCGGCCGCGCGACGAGCAGCGTCAGGCCGACGAGCGCCACGGCGGCGAAGCCGTCGCCGAACAGTCCGCCGAGCGTCAGCAGCGCGCCGAACACGACGAAGACGCCGAGCTTGACGATCTCCACGATGTCGTCGGCGCGGTGCTCGAAGGTCGCGCGCAGGTCGGGCCTCCGGATGCCGAGCGTGATCGCGCACACGAACACCGCGATCAGCCCGTTGCCCTGCGGCGGAAGCCCGACGGCGACGCCGTACGCGGCGAACGCCGTGCCCAGCGCGAACAGCGACTGCTGGTGCTCCGGGATCCCGGAGCCGCGCGGGAGCAGGCGGCTGGCGAGATACCCGATCGCCCCCCCGAACGCGAACCCGAGCGTCACGTCCTGGAGCACGAACTGCCACCAGACGAACTCGTCCTCGCCGATCCGCAGCGCCGCCGCGAACGCCAGCACCGCCGGCAGCGCGAGCCCGTCGTTGAGCCCCGACTCGAGGTTGAGCGAATGGCGCACCAGGCGGGGCACGCGCGGGTTGGTGACCACGCTGGAGGACAGGACCGGGTCGGTCGGGGAGAGCAGCGCGCCGAGCAGGAAGCACTCCGTCCAGCCCAGGTCGGTCAACAGGCGGGCGGCCACGGCGACCAGCGCCGCGGTGATCGGCATGGCGAGCACGAGCTTGCGCAGCGGCAGCCGCCACTCGCGTTGCAGCATCTCGGCCTCGACCTCGAGCCCGTCGCGGAACAGGATCACGACGAGCGCCACGGTGGCCAGCCCCGACACGAAGCCGGATTGCGGATCGAGCGTGAGCACGTCCAGCCCGCCCTCCCCGAGCGCGAATCCGGCGAGCACGAACAGCGCGGTCAGAGAGAGGAACGAGCGGTGCGCCAGCCCGGACAGCAGCGCACCGGCCATCAGCAGGGCGCCGAGCACGAGCAGCGCGACGTCGATCGGGGCTCCCGCGGCGAAGATCACCCCGCTAGGGTGCCAAACGAGGTGAAGCTCACCGTCCTGGGCAAGTCGCCCTCATGGCAGGACGTCGACGGCGCCTGCTCCGGATACCTGGTCGAGGAACAGGGATTCCGCCTGCTGGTCGACTGCGGCAACGGGGTCTTCTCCAAGCTGCGCCGCTTCGTGGACTACGTCGACGTCGACGCGGTGGTCCTCTCCCACCTGCACGCCGACCACTTCCTCGATCTCGTGCCGTTCTCCTACGCGCTCACCTACTCGCCGCGCCGACAGCGCGTGACCGACCAGCCCGGACGCCCCGAACTGCACGCACCGCCGGGCGGGCGCGCCTGCTTGCGCCGGGTGGTCGGCGCCTGGGGCTCCGAGGAGCTGGTCGAGAACGCGTTCGCGCTGCGCGAGTACGACCCGGGCGAGGTGCTGCACGCCGGCCCGCTGACGCTGCGCTTCCAGCCCGTGCCGCACTTCGCGGCCACCAACGCCATCGAGATCACGTCGGCCGCCGCCGGCGGCGCGCGGCTGACCTACGGCGCCGACTGCGCCCCGTCGCCGGAGCTGTGCGCGTTCGCGCAAGGCACCGACCTGCTGCTGATCGAGGCCACCCTCCCGCAGCCCGAACGCGCCGGACCACGCGGTCATCTGACGCCCGCCGAGGCCGGCGAGCACGGCCGCGACGCGGGTGCCCGGCGGCTCGTCCTGACCCATCTGTCCGACGAGCTGGACGCCGCCTGGGCCGAGCAGGAGGCCGAGCGGGCGTTCGGCGGACCGGTCGACATCGCACGCGAGGGCGCCGTCTACGAGCTGTGATCGGTGCGAATCCTCCAGTCCGGCAGACGTTGCGCCGATACAGAGGACGAAGTCACATCCCGACTGAGCGACCATGAACACCTCGGAGGCAACGACCACGGATGGCGTGCGGCTCTTGTCGCATCGTCCGTCCGTGCTCTACAAGGTCGAGCACCTCGCGACCGAGGCCCCCGGGGGGGACATCGCGGTGGAGGGCCTCAAGCTCGCCGGGCCGGGCTGGGACGACCGCCTCAAGACGCTGCTCGGAGCGCTCTCGCAGTCCGAGCGCGCGTGCCTGTTCGCGGTCCGGCTGGCCGACGAGCAGGCGCTGCCGCTGCCGGCTGAGACGCTGCTCGACCGCGCGCGCACCGACTGGTTCCCCGAGTTCCTGTCGCACGGCCTGATGCGGCCGCACTTCCAGCCGATCGTCGAGCTCTCGACCGGCCGCTCGTACGGGCGCGAGGCGCTGATGCGCGGGAAGCTCGGCGCGGTCGAGCTGCGCGGCGGCGAGCTGCTGGCCGCCGCCGAGGCGCACGACGCGCTGTTCTCGTTCGACTCGCGTGCGCGTGCGGCGGCGCTCGAGATCGGCCTGCCGCTGATGCCGGACGGCGAGATCCTGTTCGTCAACCTCGACCCGCGCGCCGCGCTCGACGTCGACTCCTCGCTGCGCACCACGTGGCCCCTGGTCAGCCGGCTCAACGCCGACCCCTCGCGGATCTGCCTCGAGATCGTGCGCCCCGAGCGCTGCGCGGACCGCGACATGCTCGAGGCCCTCGTCTCCGCCCACCGCAAGCGCGGCGCGCTGATCGCGCTCGACGACCTCTCGGGCGGTCCCGACTCGCTCGCCTACCTTGAGCTGCTCAAGCCCGACTTCGCCAAGATCGACAACAAGCTCACGGCCGGGATCCAGTACTCCGCCGGGCGCCGTCAGCTGGTCGCCGCGCTGGTCGAGTGCGCACACGAGTGCAAGGCGCGCGTGGTGGCCGAGGGGATCGAGCGCGTCGGCGAGTTCGAGACGATGCGCGACCTCGGCGTCGACTTCGGCCAGGGCTTCTACTTCGGTCAGCCGACCGAGCGCCCGATGGCGGTCGACCCGCGGCTCGTCCGCGCGCGTCCCGAGCTCGTCTAGGCTCCGCGGCCGATCGCCGCGCTCGCCGCATCGGGGTGTACGTCGGCCGCTGGGGGTTCGCGACGACACGTGCTTGAGCGCTAGATTCCGGATCGTGTCCTCCGATCGCGACCTCTTCGACAACTTCGAGCGCATGCGGCGCGAGATGGACGAGCTGTTCGGCGACATGGTGGGCGGGCGCGGCGGGCGGGGATCGGTGTCCCGCGGCGCCTTCACGCCCGCCGTCGACGTCTACTACGTCGCCGATCCGCCGCGCGCCGTGGTGCGCGCCGAGCTGGCGGGCGTGCGCGCGTCGGAGATCGAGCTGGAGATCCGGGGCCGCGAGCTGATCGTGGCCGGCTACCGGCGCCCGCAGGACGCCGACGAGGAGCGGCTCTACCAGCAGCTGGAGGTCCAGCACGGGCCGTTCCGGCGCGTGGTCGCGCTCGGGGCCGACGTCGACGCCGACGCGGCCAAGGCGACCTACGAGGACGGGATGCTGACCGTCGAGCTGCCCCTCGCCGCGCCCGCCGGTGCCCGGAGCGTGCCGATCCGGCACGCGGACGGCGAGTCGTGATCGAGATCGCCACGCCGCGCGCCGGCGGTGAGGAGATCGCGATGGGCGCGCCGCCGGAGCCGCCCGAGCAGCTGCCGGTGCTGCCGCTGCGCGATACGGTCGCGTTCCCGGAGACGCTCACGCCGCTGGCCATCGGGCAGGAGCGCTCGATCCGCCTGGTCAACGACGTGCTCGGCGGCGACCGCATGCTGGTGATGGTCGCCAGCCGCGACCCCGAGGTGGAGTCGCCTGGGCCAGACGAGCTGCACGCGGTCGGCGTCGTCGGCACGGTCGCGCGCATGCTCAAGGTGCCCGACGGCACGCTGCGGATCCTCGTCCAGGCCGGCCCGCGCGTGCGGCTGACCGGCTTCGAGGCCGAGCAGCCCTATCTCGTGGCGCAGCTGCAGGAGGCGCCCGACGTGCTGCGCGAGGGCCCGGAGCTGACCGCGCTCGTGCGCAACGTGCAGCAGACGTTCTCGCGCATCATCGAGGACGTCCCGTACTTGCCCGAGGAGCTCCAGATGGCGGTCGCCAACCTGGACGATCCCTCGGCGCTCGCGCACCTGATCGCCGGCGCGCTGCGGATCAAGACCGACGAGAAGCAGGCGCTGCTGGAGGAGCGCGACGTCGCCAAGCGGCTGCGCCGGCTCTCGGAGATCCTCGCGCGCGAGCTGGAGGTGGCCGCGATCGGCTCGCGCATCCGGTCGCAGGTTCAGTCCGAGCTGGACCGCTCCCAGCGCGAGTACGTGCTGCGCCAGCAGCTCAAGGCGATCCAGGAGGAGCTGGGCGAGCGCGACCCCGCCGAGGCCGAGGTCTCCGAGCTGCGCGAGCAGCTCGGCGCGATCACGCTGCCCGAGGCCGTCCGCCGCCAGGCCGACCGCGAGCTCGCGCGGCTGGAGAAGCTGCCCCAGGCGGCGGCCGAGCACGGCGTGATCCGCACCTACCTGGAGTGGCTCGCGTCGCTGCCGTGGGACACGACGACCGAGGACAACCTCGACCTCGCCCATGCGCGCGAGGTGCTCGACGCCGACCACTACGACATCGAGAAGGTCAAGGAGCGGATCCTCGAGTTCCTCGCCGTGCGGCGGTTGACGGGCGGGCTGGGAATCGAGTCGCGCGGGCCGATCCTGTGCTTCGTCGGGCCGCCCGGCGTCGGCAAGACGTCGCTGGGCCAGTCGATTGCCCGCGCACTCGGGCGCAAGTTCGAGCGCATCAGCGCCGGCGGCGTGCGCGACGAGGCCGAGATCCGCGGGCACCGCCGCACCTACATCGGCGCGATGCCCGGCACGATCGTCCGTGCGCTGCGCGACGCCGGCTCGGCCAACCCGCTGTTCATGATCGACGAGCTCGACAAGATGGGCTCCGACTACCGCGGCGACCCCGCCTCGGCGATGCTCGAGGTGCTCGATCCGGAGCAGAACGCGACGTTCCGCGACCACTACCTCGACGTGCCGTTCGACCTCTCCAAGGTCGTGTTCATCACGACGGCCAACACGCTTGACACGGTGCCGGGGCCGCTGCGCGACCGCATGGAGGTGATCCAGCTCGCGGGCTACACCGAGGAGGAGAAGCTCGAGATCGCCAAGCGCTACCTGGTGCCGCGTCAGATCGAGCGCAACGGGCTGAAGCGGTCGCAGATCGCGTTCTCGGACACCGGGCTGAAGGCGATCATCGCCGAGCGCACACGCGAGGCGGGCGTGCGCAACCTCGAGCGCGAGATCGGCACGGCCTGCCGCAAGGTCGCCCGGCGCGTGGCCGAGGGCGAGCACGAGCGCAAGGTCAACGTCACGGCGCCGCGCGTGCGCGAGCTGCTCGGGCGCCCCCGCTTCACGCCCGAGACCCGCCGGCGCACCCAGCAGCCCGGCGTCGCCACCGGCCTGGCGTGGACGCCCGTCGGCGGCGACGTGCTGTTCATCGAGGCGACCGCGATGCCCGGGAAGGGGAAGCTGACGGTGACCGGGCAGCTCGGCGACGTGATGAAGGAGTCCGCGCAGGCCGCGCTCTCCTGGGTACGCGGGAACGCGGAGCTCGAGGTGGGATGGTTCGCCGAGCACGACCTGCACGTGCACGTCCCGGCCGGGGCGGTGCCCAAGGACGGCCCGAGCGCCGGCATCACGATGGCCACGGCGCTGATGTCGCTGGTCAGCGGCCGCCCGGTGCGCGACGACACGGCGATGACCGGCGAGATCACGCTCACCGGCCAGGTGCTGCCGATCGGCGGGCTCAAGGAGAAGGCGCTGGCGGCGCAGCGCGCGGGGATCGCGCGGGTGATCGCGCCGCGCCGCAACGAGCCCGACCTCGAGGACATCCCCGAGCACCTGCGCCGCGACATGGAGTTCGTCTGGGCCGGCGAGGTGCGCGACGTGCTCGCCGCCGCGTTGGAGGCGCCGCGCGACGGCACGCGCGACGGCGCGGTCGGCGACCGCGCCAGGCGCTCCGCCGCCGGGTAGCGTCGAGCTCATGCGCAGCTGGGCGGCATCGATGTGCCCGCTAGGACTCGTCCGCCGCGTGGGCTACCTGCTGCTCACGCTCCCGCTCGGCGTCGTGTACTTCGGCGTGCTGGTCGGCGGCCTGGCCTCGGCGGTCGGCGGCGCGTTCATCATCGGCATCCCGCTGTTCGTCGGGCTGATGTTCCTCTGGCGCGCGCTCGCGCGGCTCGAGCGGCGGATCCTGCGGCGGCTGCTCGACGTCGAGATCGAGGACCCCTACCGCCAGCCGGTCTCGCCGACGCGGCTCGGGCGCGTCCGTGACCGCGTGAGCGACCCGGCCACGTGGAAGGACCTCGCTTACCTGCTGCTGCTGATGCCGCTGGGCCTGGTGTCGTTCACGGTCGTCGTGTGCCTGAGCGGCACCGCGCTGGGACTGCTGACGCTGGCGGCGTGGGGGTGGGCGCTCCCGAACGGCGTGGACATCGGCTTCGTCACCGTCGACAGCGTAGGGGAGGGCGTGCTGGTCGCGCCGCTCGCGCTCGTCGTGTGGATGCTGTTCCTGCTCGCCGTGCGCGGGCTCGTCGCCCTGCACGGCGCGGTCGCGCGCGCCTTGCTCACCGCGAGTCCCGACCCCGAGATGACCGCGCGCGTCGCCGCGCTGCAGGACTCCCGCGCGCGCATCATCGCCGCCGCCGACGCCGAGCGCCGGCGGCTGGAACGCGACCTGCACGACGGCGCCCAGCAGCGGCTGGTGGCGCTCTCGATGCAGCTCGGCCTCGTCAAGCGCCGGCTGGCCACGGGCGAGGACGCGGGTGAGCTGGTCACCGCGGCCGATGCCGAGCTCCGCGCAGCGATCACCGAGCTGCGCGACCTCGCCCGCGGCATCCATCCTGCGGTCCTCACCGATCGCGGGCTGGCGCCCGCGCTGCGCGACGTCGCCGCGCGCGCGACCGTGCCCGTCGAGGTGGGCGAGCTGCCGGAGGCGCGGCTCCCCGGCCCGGTCGAGGCCGCCGCATACTTCACGGTCTCGGAGGCGCTGACCAACGTCGCCCGCTACGCGCAGGCGTCGGTGGCCCACGTGGATGTCCGCACGCGCGACGGGCTGCTCGCGATCGAGGTCGCCGACGACGGCGTCGGCGGCGCGGTCCAGGACGGCGGCTCCGGCCTGCGCGGCTTGACCGACCGGCTCGGGGCGCTCGGCGGGGAGCTGCGAGTCGTCTCGCCGCTCGGCGAGGGCACGCGCCTGCACGCCACGATCCCGCTCGACCAGCCCGAGCCGGAGTCCGCCCCGGAGCTCGTGCAGCGGGCCGACGCCGGCGAGCTGCGGCGCCGCGTGCTGCAGTCGCACGCGGTGGTCTACGCGCTCGTGATGGCGCTGCTCGTGTTCATCTGGCTGACCACGGGCGCCGATTACTTCTGGCCCCAGTGGCCGATCGCGGGCTGGGGACTGGTGCTTGCCTTACACGCCTGGTTCGCGCGAGGGGGCCGCCGGGGTATGCTCGGCCCGCAGACGCAACCGGACCGATGAGAGGTGGCATGGGAGCGAAGAAGAAGGCGGCCAAGGCCGGATCTGCCGCCGCAAGCCTGAAGAGCAGCCCGTACGTCCGGCGGATCGCCGAGGACGAGGAGCTGCGCCAGAACCTCTGGAGCTCGTACGAGTCCGCGCGTGCCGCGGTCGGCCGGCTCCAGAACGGCAAGCATCCGACGAAGCAGATCTTCGACGACAAGAGGCTGCAGAAGGACGTCAAGGCCGCGGCCGAGTCCTTGCGCGACGCGTCGGTCGCGCTGCGCGAGGCGCCCAAGCGCAAGCGCAAGGGCGGCCTGGGCAAGCTGCTCCTGCTCGGCCTCGTGGGCGGCGGCCTCGCGCTCGCGATCTCGGAGGAGCTGCGCAAGAAGGTGCTCGACGCGCTGTTCGGGGCCGAGGAGGAGTTCGAGTACACCTCGACGACGGCGCCTTCGACGCCGTCGACGAGCGCGACGGCGGCTTCGACGAGCTGACCTCACGGGGCGAGCACGGATCGTGAAGGGCGCCGTCGCGGCGCCCTTCGTCGTCCGGGCCTAGCCGGGGATCAGCGGGATCTCCCAGGTGAGCCAGGCGGCGAGTGCGGCGCCGAGCGCGAGCACGCCGGCGGTGACGCCGAGGATGCGCTGGGTGCGCGTGGTCTCGGCCGCCTTGCGCTGGGCGATCTCCGCCTGGTCGAGTGCCCGGTCGAGCAGCCGCTCGGCCCAGGCGAACTCGAGCGCCAGCATCGCGAGGCCGATCGGGATGATCACGAACGCCGGGCCGGGCGTGACGAGCATCGCGATGCCGGCGAGCGTGACCGTGACGCCGATCACCGTGAAGCCGACCCGATAGAAGCGGCCGCGCCGCTGGTGCGATTCGCGGCGCTCGGCGAGCTGCTCGCGCATCCGCTGGGCACGGCTGGCGTCCTCGCTCATCTCATTCCCCCGCGATGAAGTCGCGCACCTCGACGAGCGCGCCGGGTCGCGGCTCGGTGTCGGTGCCGTAGCGCGCCAGCCACCCGCCGGCCGGCAGCTCGCCTCGCTCCTCCCAGGCGGCCAGGACCTCGTGCGGGTCGATCGCGTCCTTGTCGCCGGGATGGATCTCGAAGTGCACGTGCGGCGGCGTGGGCTCGGCGTCGCCGGTATTGCCGACGAAGCCCAGCAGCGTGCCGGCCTTCACCTCGCGGCCGCTGACGGCCTCGGGGGCGAACGCGGAGAGGTGGGCATAGAAGAACGCGTCGCCGCGCGCCGTCTTGAGCCACAGCCGGTTGCCGCTGATCGGCAGGGTGCCGACGCGGTTGAGCGTGCCGTCGGCGACGGCGAGCACCGGGCTGCCGAACGCCGCGAAGCAGTCGTTGCCCTCATGCGCGCCGATCTGGCGCGCCGCGCCGAAGTCGTCGGCGCAGCGCAC
>JBPCNM010000463.1:0-5195 GCA_051001255.1 Solirubrobacteraceae bacterium | reverse complement strand
AGTAGGCGCTCTCGTATCCTGGACCGGCGTGGACGCCCTGACCGATCCGGCCGGCCTCGCGGCCCTGTCGGCGGGCGCGCTCGCGCTCGCCGCGCTCATACTCGCCGTGCGGATGTGGCGCCTGCGCGCGAGCCACCAGGTCGTGCTCGGAGCGACGGGCCGCGACGACCTCGTCGCGCACGCCGACCGGCTGCACGAGGCGTTTGCGAGGCTGGATGAGCGTGTCGAGGAGGTCGCGGCGCGGCTGGACGAGCGGATGGGTGCGGCCGAGGAGCGGCTCGACGGCGCCATCAGCTACCGCGCGCTCGTCCGCTACGACGCGTACGGCGAGCTGTCCGGGCACCAGTCGGCCTCGCTCGCGCTGCTCGACGCCGACCGCAACGGCGTCGTGCTGTCCTCGATCGCGCACCGCGACACCGCACGGCTGTACTGCAAGCAGGTGCTCGACGGGCGCGGCGAGCACCTGCTCTCGCCCGAGGAGGACGAGGCGATCCGGCGCGCGTTGAGCGGGGAGCGGGGCGCCAGCGCGGTGCTCGAGGACTGATGCGCACCGCCTATCTCGGGCCGCCGGGGACCAACTCGCACGCCGCGCTCGTGGCCGCAGGGGCGGAGGGGGAGAGCGTCGCGCGCGCCACCGTCGCGGCGGTCATCGAGGCGGTGCAGGGCGGCGACGTCGAGCGCGGCGTGGTTCCGATCGAGAACTCGCGGGCGGGCGCCGTGGGGGCGACGCTCGACGCGCTGGTGTTCGACGCCCCCGACGTGGTGATCGTCGGCGAGCTCGTGCACCGGGTCTGCTACTGCCTCGTGGCCGCCGAGCCGATCGCCCCCGACGAGGTCCGCACGGTCCACTCGCACCCGCAGGCCAACGGCCAGTGCGCGCGCTTCTTGGCAGCGCAGCTCCCGGGGGCGGCCGTGGTCGCCGCGCCGTCGACCGCCGACGCGGTGCGCGCGGTCGCCGATGGCGGCGTGCTGGCCGGCGCGCCGCCGCACGCGGCCATCGGTACGCGCCACGCCGCCCGGCTCTACGGCGCGACGGTGCTGGCCGAGGGGATCGAGGACGATGCCGACAACGCGACCCGATTCGCCTGGATCGCCCGCGCGTCGGGGCCTGACCCCTATGCGGCGACACCAACGAGCGGGTCTGAATGCCATGCGTCGGCGCTGAGATCGGGCGCGACCCTCGCCGACCCGGGCCACAAGACCGCCCTGGTGTTCTGGGGCGGCGGCGACCTCGCCCCCGGCTGGCTCGTCGACTGCCTGACCGAGTTCTCTTCACGCGCAATCACCTTGACTCGCATCGAGTCTCGCCCGCGGCGCGTGGGCCTCGGCCACTACATGTTCTTCTGCGACCTCAAGGGGGCGGCTTCGAATCCTGAAGTCGCCGCCGGTGTCGCGGGCCTGCGTGCCCACTGCGAGGCGGTGCGGGTGCTGGGCTCGTTCCCGGCCGCCGATTGAGCCGGCGGAATCACCGTCTACACTCCGGCCAGCGATGGCCACCGCCGTACCCCCAGCACCAATGGGGTCCGTGCCGCTCGTCGACCGCCGGCGGCACGGATCGAGCACCGACGGCTCGGGCCGTTGGTCAGGTGGTCGTGTGCTGGTGCTCAACGCGACGTATGAGCCGATCAACGTGTGCACGGTGCGCCGAGCGACGGTGCTGCTGCTGAAGTCCAAAGCCGACGTGATCGAGATCGGCCCGCAGGACCTGCACTGGGCGCGCGGCTCGATGACCAAGCCGGTCGTCATCCGGCTGCGCACCTACGTGCGCATCCCGCGCGACCCCCACAAGCGCAAGATCACGCGCCGCGCGGTGTTCGCACGCGACGGCTGGGAGTGCCAGTACTGCGGGGCGCGCACGAGCCTGACGGTCGACCATGTGATCCCGCGCTCCAAGGGCGGCAGCTCGAACTGGGAGAACATCGTCGCGTCCTGCGCACCGTGCAACCGCCGCAAGGGCGACCGGCTGCCGCACCAGATCGACATGCACCCGCGCGTCAAGCCGCGGATGCCGAGCCCGAACGTGTTCATCCACCTCGCCTCGCCGACCATCCCGGCGACCTGGAAGCAGTACCTGCTGCCGGAAGCGGCCTGAGCAGGGCGCGTTCGCCGCTTGCGGCTTGGGCCCGTCCTCCTTGTTCGCTACTCTGCGGGAACCAGAGAAAGGGGGTGGTCCGAAGTTGAGTGACAGTCATTACGGGACCCTGGAGGTACCCGGCCGCTGAGTACCAGCCTGGTGCTGGACCCGCTGGTCAGCGGAATCCACACCGAGGTACCGTCGCCGTCAGTGCCGGAGCTCGTCCCCCCGGCCGCCTAGACCAGCTGACGACGGCCAAGTAGTCCAGCAATCAGTGACCGAGGGCCCCGGTGTCGACCGGGGCCCTCGGTGGTTGAGGCCCTACTCGTCATGTGGTCCGGCACCTCCGGGCCGCGGCGCGATCGGCCTGCGCAGGGCGGTGATCTGCGCCCGCCCAGCACCCGACAGAGGCGTGGCGCCCAAGAGCGGCCAAGCCGAGCCATCGGCCGAAGCGGTGGCGCCCGTGAGCGGCCAGCCGAGCACACCCGGCCGAGGCGTAGCGCCCGTGGCGGCCCGGCGGCGGCCCGCCGGCGCGCCCGCTGTCGGACCGACTATTCGTCCTCGAGGTCGGAGTCGGGCATCTCGTCGGACTCGACCTCGGGGATCGCGAGCAGCCCTTCCTCGTCGGGGTCACCGACGATCACGCCCTCGCCGTCGAGCGCCGGCTCGTCCGCGACGCCCGAGGCGTCGAGCGAGACCGGGCCGTCGTCGGCCACCGCATCGGCGGTCTCTGACTCCATCACCAGGGCGACCGCGGAGACGAGGTCGTCGTCGCGCACGTTCATCAGCCGGAAGCCCTGCGCGTTGCGGCCCAGCGGACGCAGGTCGCGTACGCCGATCCGCTGCACCATCCCGTTCTGGGAGATGAACAGCAGATGGTGGTGGTCGCGGACGACGAGCGCCGCGGCCAGCGCACCCTTGGCCTCGGTCTGCTGGATCGTCTTGACGCCCTTGGCGCCGCGGCTGGTCTTGCGGTACTCGCCGACCAGCGTGCGCTTGCCGAAGCCGTTCTCGGTGACCACCAGCATGTACTGGTCGTCGCGCGCGATGTCCATCGCGATGACCTCGTTGCCGGCGCCGGAGACGTCCATCCCGCGCACGCCCGACGTATCCCGTCCCATCGAGCGCGCGTCGTCCTCGGCGAAGCGGACGGTCAGGCCCGCCTTGGAGACCATCAGCACCTCGTCGCCCTCGGCCACCCGCCGCACGGCGACGAGCTCATCGCCCTCGCGGATGTTGATGGCGATGATGCCGTCAGCCTTGATCGGCGTGTTGTACGCCTGCAGCTCGGTCTTCTTGACCGTCCCGGTCTTGGTGGCGAACATCAGGTACGTCGACTCGCCGTAGTCGCGCGTGGCGAGCACGGACTGGACGCGCTCGCCCTCGCGCAAGGGCAGCACGTTGCCGAGGTGCCGGCCCTTGGACTGGCGTGAAGGCGCGTCGGGCAGGTCGTAGACCTTGGAGCGATAGACCTTGCCGCGGTTGGTGAAGAACAAGAGGTAGTCGTGTGTCGAGCACACGAAGAGGTGCTGGATGAAGTCCTCGTCCTTCATCCCCATGCCGGTCACGCCGACGCCGCCGCGGCGCTGCTGGCGGTAGGTGCCCAGCGGGAGCGACTTGATGTAGCCAGACCTCGTGATCGTGATGACCATCTGCTGGTCGGCGATCAGATCCTCGATGTCGAGGTCGTCCTCGGCGTAGGTGATCTGCGTGCGCCGGTCGTCGCCGTAGCGCTCGGCGATCTCCGCCAGCTCGTCCTTGATGAGCGTGAGCACCCTGTCCTCGTCGCCCAGCAGCGTCCGCAGCTCCCCGATCCGCTCCACCACGTCGGCGTGCTCGCGGCGGATCTGGTCGGACTCCATCGCGGTCAGCTGCTGCAGGCGCAGCTCGAGAATCGCCTGGGCCTGGATGTAGGTCAGGCCGAACTGCTCGATCAGGCCGGTACGAGCGGCGTCACGATCCGACGCGGCGCGAATCAGCGCGATCACGGCGTCGAGGTTGTCGAGCGCGATCAGGTGGCCCTCGAGGATGTGCTTGCGCGCCTCGAGCTTGCGCAGCTCGAACTTCGAGCGGCGCACGATGACCTCGCGCTGGTGCTGGACGTAGTTGTGGATGATCGACCGCAGCGGCAGCGTGCGCGGCACGTTGTCGACGAGCGCCACCGCGTTGACGCCGAACGTCGTCTGCATCGCGGTGTGCTTGTAGAGCTTGTTGAGCACGACCTTTGGGATCACGCCGCGCTTGAGCTCGATCACGATCCGCATGCCCTTGCGGTCGGACTCGTCGCGCAGGTCGGAGATCTCGGTGATCTTCTTCTCGTGGACCAGCTCGGCCATCTTGCGGATCAGACCGCCCTCGCCGCCCTTCTTGACCATGAAGGGGAGCTCGGTGACGATGATCGCCTCCTTGCCCTGGCCGATGTCCTCGGAGTGCGCGCGGGCCCGCACGCGCACCCGGCCGCGGCCCGTCTCGTAGGCCTCCCGTATCCCGGTGACGCCGAGGATCACGCCGCCGGTCGGGAAGTCCGGGCCCTTGATGTGCTGCATCAGGCCGGCGGTGTTGATGTCCGGGTCGTCGATGTAGGCGATCGTCGCCGCGATCGTCTCGCGCAGGTTGTGCGGCGGGATGTTGGTGGCCATCCCGACGGCGATGCCGGAGGCGCCGTTGACGAGCAGATTCGGGAACCGCGCCGGCAGCACGACCGGCTCGCGGTTGTTGCCGTCGTAGTTGGGCAGGAAGTCGACGGTGTCCGCGTCGAGGTCGCGGAGCATCTCGCGAGCGAGCGGGGCCAGCCGCGCCTCGGTGTACCGCATCGCGGCGGCGGGGTCGTCGTCGACCGAGCCGAAGTTGCCCTGCCCGTCGACGAGCAGGCTGCGCATCGAGAACTCCTGCGCGAGGCGGACCAGCGTGTCGTAGATCGACGCGTCGCCGTGCGGGTGGTACTTGCCCATCACCTCGCCCACGACGCGGGCGCACTTCGCGTAGCTGCGGTTAGGCTGCAGGCCCATCTCGTTCATCGCGAACAGCACGCGCCGGTGGACCGGCTTGAGGCCGTCGCGGACGTCGGGCAGCGCGCGCCCGACGATCACCGACATGGCGTAGTCGAGGTAGGAGGAGCGCA
>JBPCNM010000462.1:0-5159 GCA_051001255.1 Solirubrobacteraceae bacterium | reverse complement strand
AGCCGAGGCCGATCAGGTCGAAGCGGCGCGGGGCCGCGTACACGCGCGTCGTGTGCCATCCCGACGCAGCCGACGCGCCCGCGCCGGAACCGGCGAGGTCCAGCGTGAACGATTCCGCGCGGGGCGCGGCGGCCGCGCGGGTGGGATCGACGGCGCCGAGCGCCGCAGCGGCGGCGCCCAGCTTCAGGGCTTGGCGGCGGGTGAGGCTATGGCGAGACACGGTGACCGGAACACGGGAATGCTCGGAAAGGACCGCTTCGCCGCGAGCCGGCTGGTTCCTTGCCTACGCCGTCGCGCGGTCGGGGCCGCTGCCGTGAAGCACCACGTCGTGTCCGCCGATGTCGTACCCGAGCCGCCGGGCGACGCCGTCGATCAGGCGCGGGCCGGGCGCTGCTCGCGCCTGGCCGATTGACTCCGCGGCGGCGCGTGCGCGACGATCATTCCGGCGATGGGGGAGACGACGAGCTATGAGGCAGTCGCGCACGAGCTGCTGGCCGACCCGGCGGTGGTCGCCGGGAAGCTGTTCGGCCATCCCTGCCTGAAGACCGGCGGCAAGGTGTTCGTGTGCGAGCACGAGGGCGAGCTGCTGATCAAGCTGCCGCCCGACCGCATCGCGGAGCTCAAGCAGTCGGCCGGCGGGCACGACTTCACGCCGATGGGGCGTCGGATGGGCGGCTGGGTGAAGCTGCCCGAGCCCGATGGTGACATCGTCGCGCAGTGGACCGACCTGGCCGAGGAGGCCAAGGCGTTCGTGGCCGGGGCGGCCTGAGCATGCCGCGGCGCGACCGCCAACCTAACGAGTGCCTGGCACTCTTTAGGCGACCGCGCCCGCCGCACCGGGCAGGCGCAGCAGGCTGCGCCGCTCGCGGGGGAAGCGGCGCGGGGGCTCGGCGTCGGGCGGCAGGTCACCCATCCGGGCCAGCAGCCACTCGAGCGAGCCGTCGCGGCCGCACACATCGCGCCAGCCCGCCAGTCGGCGCTCGAGCTCGGCCTCGTCCATGGTCGGTGCGAGCAGGTGCACGCTGCCGCCGCCGCGCCCGCCGAGCGCGTGCTGGAAGAGGTACAGCTCGCCGGTCTCCCGCACCCACGCGGCGCGGCAGCTCGGCCCGCTGCGCGAGCGCCAGTACAGGCCGACGTCACGCTCGCGCGAGCTGCGGCGTGCAGGGTCTGATGCGTAGAAGGCCCCGAGCGAGAGATACGTCCGGGAGATGGGGTCGGGCATGGGGAGCTCCTTGGGGGAGGAGGAGTACTGCGGCCTGGGATCTTCGCGGAACCCGCGCCCGGTGCGTGGACGGCCTGCTCGACTGACAGGGTGTGGTTGTCCGTACCGCGGCTGCGGTCTGGCGCTCCGCGTAGGATCCCAGCGGTGTGCGGCCGCTACACGCTCACGAAAGTCGACGCGCACCAGATCGCCGATCGCTTCGGCGTGCGCGAGTCGGCCGTGCCGGAGGAGACGCTGGGGCGCTTCAACGTGTGCCCGACCGAGCAGGTGCTCGCCGTGTGCGACGGCGAAGCGCGCAGCCTGCGCTGGGGCCTCGTGCCGCCGTGGGCGCGCACGCTGCGCGCCGGGCACGAGCCGATCAACGCGCGCGCAGAGACGCTGGCCGGCAAGCGCCTGTTCGCCCCGCTCCTCGCGCGCGCCGACCGCCGCTGTCTCGTCGTGGCCGACGGCTGGTACGAGTGGCTGCGGCCCGAGCGCCCCCGCGGCGAGCGCGTCCCGTTCCGCTACACGGTCGACGGCGGCGCGCTGTTCGGCTTCGCCGGCCTGTGGGACGAGCACCGCGTGGACGGCGAGCGGCTCGCCTCCGTGACCGTGCTGACCACTGCCGCGAACGCCGTCTGCGCACCGGTGCACGATCGCATGCCGTGCGTGCTGGCCTCGCCCGATGCCGAGGCGGCGTGGCTCTCGCCCGACGTTGACGCCGAGGCCGCGCTCGAGCTGCTGCTCGCACTCGACGCCCCGCGCACCGCCGCCGCGCCGGCGAACCCGGCGGTCAACCGCGCCGGCGCGGAGGGCCCGGAGCTGCTGAGCGTCCCCGCCGCTCCCGAGCCGGCGCAGCTGCAGCTCGGATGAGCGCGGCTAGGCCTGGTCGGCCACCCAGGCGTCGAGCAGGCCGCGGTAGTGCGCGACGAAGTGCTCGTGCTCGCGCGGCGGGAACGCGCGCGTGACCGTGTCCACCAGCAGCGCGTCGAACTCGGGCGAGTCGATGTAGCCGGCCATCGCCTCGTCGACGTGGCCGAGGTGGCGGTCGCAGAACTCGGCGTAGGCGTCGACCTCGAAGTAGTCGTCGGCGAGCGCGCGGTACGCCTCGAGCTTGTCCCCGTAGGACTGCTCGCCGTCGTCGCCGATCGCGAACCACGGGCCCGGATCCATCGCGACGCGCATCGGGCGGCCGGTCACACAGCAGTACACGCTCCAGCGCGCCAGCGCCTTGATCGCCCACGGGAAGTAGTAGTGCAGCGAGATCAGCGAGACGTCGGGGCATGCGTTGGCGTAATCGATGGGATGGACCTCGCCGTCCTTGATCAGCGTCTCGCAGGAGTTGAACTCCCAGCCGAAGAACGCGTTGACCGTGCGGCCGATCGTGACCACCTCGCGGCCGGTGTCGGTGTCCAGGAACGCGTGGTCGACCTGGTAGCGGTCGTGCAGCGGGCGGTCGGGCTCGAAGTGCATCACCATCGTCTCGGCGCCGATCGAGAGCGAGCGGGCGAACACGTCGAAGCCGTCGACCGCGCGCTGCAGGTGCATCAGCCGCTGGCCGGACTCGTCGTAGCGCTCGGCCAGCTCGCGCGGGTCGCGCACCTGGCTCACGCCGACCCAGGCGCCGCCGTCGAACGGCTTCATGAACAGCGGGTAGCCGATCTGCTCGGCGACCCGCGCGAGATCGAACGGCCGGTTGTAGCGCTCGGCGGTGTAGGCGAAGCGCTCGTCGGCGGGCGGCTGCTTGTAGGGCACCAACCACGTGTCCGGGACCTTCATCCCGAGCCGTATCATCGCGCAGTAGGCCGAGTGCTTCTCCATCGCCTGGAACGTGAACGGGTTGTTCATCAGGTAGACGCCGTCCATCAGCGCGACCTTCTTGATCCACTCGCGCGGGACGTAGTACCAGTGGGCGAGGCGGTCGATGACCAACGCGTGGCGCGGGCGCATGCGCAGGTCGAACGGCTCGATCGTGACGCGCTCGGTGGCGAACTCGTGGCGCTCTCCGCGATGCTCGATCGCCGGACCGAGGCGGGCGATCATGGTCTCGAACGCGCCCGACCAGTCCTCCTCCGTGCCGAGCAGCAGGCCGATCAGGTGGGTCCGCGCCATCCGCGCCCGGACTCTATCCCCAGGCGCGTCCGAGCAGCTCGACGAGGTGGGGGTCGAGCGTGTCGCGCCAGGCGACGTAGTTGTGCGCGTCGCGGCTGACGTGCAGCGTCACGGCGTGGCCCTGGCGGCGCAGCGCGCTCGCGACCGCGCGGTTGTTGGCGAGGTTCTCCTCGGGCGCGCCGCAGGTCAGCGTGACCGGGATCGGCGTGGCGGCCCGCGGGGCGTCGAGCACCGTCCCGACGAAGCGCGAGATGCGCCGGAAGCGGGGGAAGCCGGACTCCTGGCGGTCCCAGCGCTGGCGGAAGAACGAGCCCGACTGGAGCATCAGCGCGCCGAACGCGCCTGGGTGCACCCAGCGCGCGTGCAGCATCGCGAGCGCGCCGAGACTGGCTCCGATCCCGGCGTGCGCGGTGGCGGGGGCGAGCTGAGGGAGGCGGGCGGTGAGCGCGCGGGCGTAGCGGACCGACGCGGAGTAGTCGTCGTTGCGGTCGCCGGGATCGAGCAGCGCGACGCGACACGGTGGGATGCGGCGGTCGGCGATCGCGGTGGCGATCAGCCGCGTGAGGCCGGCGAGCCGCTCGTACTCGCCCCCGTCGTGGGCGACCAGCAGCGGCAGCGGCTCGCGCGGCTCGGTGTCCGGCGGCACCCACAGGCGCGCACGGTCGCCGATCGACGACGAGGCGCCGGGGTCGGATGCGACGAGCCAGGCGGGCGGGGCGTAGCCCGGGAACTCGACGACCGACTTGTCGCCGAAGGCGCCCGCCGAGCGCCGCGGGTTGTGCGGGTCGCAGACGGAGTCGCTGTCGACCTCGAAGCGGTACTCCATGCGGTCGACCTGCGGGCGCCGGTAGTCGAGCTCCCATTGTCCGTCGCGCCGGGTGAACGCGGGGCCGCTGCGGGGGCGAGCGAGCTCCTGCTGGAGCCGGACGGAGGAGAAGCCGCGATCCTCGATCCGGAAGACCACCCGGTCCGCGTGCACCTCCGGACCGCCGGTCATGGCGGGTGACGATAGCGCCGCCGCGCCGGGACCGGCGGAGCGGCGCGCGGTCGGGCTGGCCGACCTACCCCGAGGCCCGAGGTCTCGCTCCTGGCGGTGAACACGAGCGAGCGGCCGTCGCCCCGCGCCGGTCAGGGTCCACTGCGCCCTGAAGAGCTCGGACGGTGCCCTCGTCGGAGGCCGCCGTCCCGCGGCGGAGCTAGTACCCCAGCCGGTCGAGGCGGTCCGCCGCCTCGCGCTTCTTGGCCTCGCCCTCGTCCGCGCGGTCCTCGTCGCGGCCCTTGCTCATGTCGATGATGCGGATGCGCGACTTGAACGAGCCGTCGCGGCCGTGCTGGCGCATGTCCTCCGCGCCGGCGTAGCCACCGCCACCCTGGCCGCGGTCGCGCCAGGGACGGTCGCCGCCGCCGCCTCCGCCGCCGCGCCGGGGGCCGCCGCGACCGCCGCGACCATCGCGGTCGCGCGGATCGACGAAGCCCTTGATCTCGCGCACGGGGGTGACCGCGAGCCGCGCCCAAGCCGTGAACACGGGGTCGCCGGCGGAGAGTCCCTGCGCAGCGTCGCAGCAGACGGCGGACCACTTCATCGTCTGGCCGTCGGCGCGCTGCTTGGGCGCGAGCGCCTCGCGCACCGACTCGTCGCCGCCGACGCGCTCGACGGCCGCACGGACGCGAGCCTGCGCGCGACCGGGGAGCGGCACCCGCCCGCCTTGCGGTTGCGGTTGGGGCTGCGGCCGCGGTTGGGCCTCCGGCTGCGGTTTGGTCTCAGGCTGCGACTGCGGTTGGGCCTCGGGCTGTGGCTGCGGTTGGGCCTCGGGCTGTGGCTGCGGTTGGGCCTCGGGCTGTGGCT
>JBPCNM010000461.1:0-7511 GCA_051001255.1 Solirubrobacteraceae bacterium | reverse complement strand
CCTCTACGTCGCCGCGGAGCGCACCGACGCGCGGGCGGAGTACGCGCCGACCGAGCGTGCCGAGCTGCGACGCCCCGCGCGCGAGCAGCTCGAGGCCGCCCTCTCGCGAAGCGAGGCCGAATCGCTGGCGCTCGACGTCGGCCGGCCGCTGTACCGCGAGCGGGCACGGGGGCTCGGACGGTGAATCCGATTGTCGCGGCGGTGCTGGAGGCGCTGCGTGACGACCCGGAGGCGGTCGAAGTCCTGCGCGACGTCCTTGCCGTGCCGGAGCCGCAAGACGCAGGGCCGCGGTGGCGAACGGTCCGCACGCTCGCGGCCGAGCTGAAGGTCTCCGAGAAGGTCGTCCGCAACGCGATCACGCGCGGCGACCTCCAAGCGGTGAAGCGCGCCGGCCGCTGGTTCATCAGCACCGAGGCGAGCGACCGCTGGCTTACGGACAGGGCGGAGCCAGCAGCGCGGGGTCCGCTTCGCGCTGCGTTCAGGACTTACGATCGAAGGAGAGCAGCATGAGCATCCACCGAAAGGGCGAACGCTGGGTCGTGCGCTACCGCGAGGGCGGGCGCAACCGCTCGCGCAGCTTCGACCGCAAGGCCGACGCTCAGCGCTTCGACGCCGAGGTCACACGCCGCCGGCAGCTCGGCAACCTGACGGTCCTCGACGCCGGACGCGAGACGCTCGACGAGTTCGTCACGTAGACCTGGGCGCCGACGCACGCGCCCACGCTGTCGGCCAACACCCGACGCGACTACGCCTACCTCTACGACGCCCACGTCGGCCCGCACCTCGGCTCGATCCCGCTCCGCGAGCTGAAGGCCGAACGGATCTCGCGCTGGCAGGCCGAGCGGCTCGCCGCCGGCGCCGGGCGCGTCGCCATCCGCAAGGCGCTCGACCTCCTCAGCAGCATCCTCGAGCGGGCGGTTCAGCTCGAGCGGCTTCAGCACAACCCGGTCCGGTTGGTGCCGAAGGCGAAGAAGCCGCGCCGCCAGGAGATCCAGCCGCTGCCGCCGGCCGCGATCGAGGCCATGCGGAGCGCATCGACGCTCCGCAACGCCATGCTGATCTCCGTCCTCGCCTACGCGGGCCTGCGGCCGAGTGAAGCGCTCGCGCTGACGTGGAACGACGTCCGCGAGCAGACGATCCTCGTGCAACGCACGGTCGCCCTCGAGGACGGCGACGACGACACCAAGACCCAGCACCACCGCACGGTGAAGCTGCTCGTTCCCCTCAAGACCGACCTCGCGGAGTGGCGCCTCGCCTCGGGCCGCCCGCCCTGCAACGCGCTCGTCTTCCCGAGCCACGCCGGTACGACCTGGACGCGCTCGGCGTACGAGTCCTGGCGGCGGCGCGCCTTCGCGAAGGCGCTCGCAGCCGCGAAGATTGACAAGGCGACGCCGTACTACCTGCGCCACTCTTTCGCCAGCCTTCTGCTCCACGAAGGCCGCAGCGTGATCTACGTCGCGCGCCAGCTCGGACACGACGCCCGCCTCACGCTCACCCGCTACGGGCATGTCATCGACGAGTTCGAAGACCAGCCCCGGATCGACGCCGAAGAGACGATCCGCGCGGCCCGTGTTCCCTTTCGGTTCCCCGAACGGCCGACCGAGCCGACGGCCAACGAAGTCCAATCAGCCCGGACTCCGCAGCACAGCGCGGAACCCGAGCCGATGGAGCTAGGGGGACTCGAACCCCCGGCCTCCTGGGTGCGATCCAGGCGCTCTCCCAACTGAGCTATAGCCCCGCGGTCTGCGGCACCGAAGCAGGAGATCGTCCCGCGACGGCCAACCGATTGTAGCCGGGGCACCCACGTGTGGGGACCCGCGTAGGCTGGCCGTCAAGGATGCACGTGAGCTTCCGCAACCGCCTCACCTTCTTCTTCATCCTCCTCGTGATCCTGCCGGTGCTGGCCGTGGCCCTCGTCGGCATCGTGATCGTACGCGACTCCGAGGCGGGGAAGACCGACGCCGGGCTTGCGCAGGCGCAGCTCGTGGCCGAGGGCCTATACCGGGAGTCGCGCGAGCGGGCGCAGGCGGTGGCACGGACGGTGGCCCGGGACGACGCGCTCGCCGCCGCCGTCCGCGACGACGACCGCTCGGCGGTGCAGGACCGGCTCGACGCGCTCGTGCGGCGCGGCGATGCGGTGCGGGTCCAGCTGGCGCTCGACGGGCAGGAGCCGATCGAGGCCACCGACGGCGGCGACGGCGTCGCGGTCGCGCAGGCGCGCAGCCGGATCCTCGACGCCGACGGCCGCCCGGCCGGGGAGATGAAGCTGTCCGTCAGCACCGCGGAGGACTACGCGAACCTGCTCGCGCGCGTGACCGGGCTCGAGGTCCTGCTCACGGAGGGCGACCAGATCGTCTCCGGGACGCTCGAGGACGACAGCGCGCGCGGGCTGCCGCTGCGGGGCGACGCGACGCTGAAAGGCGAGGACTACCGGGTGACGGGGCTGGAGACGCCCGGCTTCGACGGCGGGACGCTCGCCGTCCACGTGCTGGTGCCGGAGGACCAGCTCGACGACCGGGCGTCGGAGAGCTCGCTCGGGATCGGGCTGATCCTGCTCGCGTTCCTGACCTGCGCGCTGGCGTTCGCGCTCACCGCCGCCCGCTCGCTGCAGTTGCAGATCGGTCGCCTGCTCGAGGCCGCCAAGCACATCGGCAAGGGCGACTTCTCCGTCGAGGTCCCGACCGAGGGCAACGACGAGTTCGCCGCGCTCGGCAAGGAGTTCAACTCGATGGCCCGGCAGCTCGAGGGCCGGCTGGAGGAGCTGCAGCTCGAGCGCGCGCGCCTGCAGGAGACCGTCCGCCGCGTCGGCGAGTCGCTCGGCAAGGGCCTGGACCGCGACGCCCTGCTCGGGATCGTCGTGCGGACCGCGGTCGACGGCGTCGGCGCCGACTGCGGGCGCGTCGTCATGCGCCAGGGCGCCAACGGCAGGCTGTCTGAGGCGGCGCGCGCCGGTAACGTCTCCTCCTACATGGCCGCCGTCCAGGCGGCGGAGGCCGCGGCGCTGGAGGGGGGCGAGGCGGCTGAGACCCAGATCTCGGGCGCCAACGCGCTCGCGCGTCCGCTGCGCGCTCCGGAGCCGGAGAACGGCGTGCTCGGCGTGATCTCGATCGCCCGTCCCGGCCGCCCGTTCACCGAGCGCCAGCGCGAGCTGTTCGCCTACCTCACCAACCAGGCCGCGATCTCGATCGAGAACGTCGACCTCCATGAGGCGATCCAGCGCCAGGCCGTCACCGACGAGCTGACCGGGCTGTTCAACCATCGCCGCTTCCAGGAGGTCATGGCCGCCGAGGTGGAGCGGACCCGGCGCTTCGGGCAGGAGCTGGGGTTGGTCATGCTCGACATGGACGACTTCAAGCGCGTCAACGACACGTACGGCCACCTCCAGGGAGACTTCGTGCTGCGCGAGGTCGCGCGCGTGCTGCGCGAGTCGTCACGCGAGATCGACGAGCCCGCCCGCTATGGCGGCGAGGAGATGGCCGTGGCGCTGCCCCAGACCGGGTTGCAGGGCGCGTTCGAGTTCGCCGAGCGCGTGCGCCAGCGGATCGAAGTGCTGCAGCTACCGCTGCTCGACGGCGACGGCACGCTGCGGGTCACCGCCTCGTTCGGCGCCGCCTCGCTCCCGCACTCCGCGAAGGTGGACAAGGACGCGCTGATCTCCGCCGCCGATGCCGCGCTGTATCGCGCCAAACGTTCCGGCAAGAACCGCACCGTGAAGGCCGAGTAGGCTGTTGGAGGTCTGATGGGACTGCTCGACGACGCCATCCGCGAGCACCTCGAGCTCAAGCGACGTCGCGGGGCCGACCCCGACGAGGTCGCCCGCGAGGAGGGCGAGGCCCTCGGGGACCCGCGCAGCGGGGAGTTCGCGCAGCCCGACGCCGCACCCGGGGAGCCGGACGCGGCCGCCGTGCCGGGGCCGGAGCCGCCCGCGCTCGGAGTCGACGACGAGCCCCCGGCGGCCGTCGAGCCTGAGCCGTGGCTCGAGGACGAGCGGATCGAAGCTCAGCCCACCGCGGAGTCCACGGCCCCGGACGCGGAGTCCGAGGCCGTGCGCCCCGACGGCGACGAGGACGTCCTCGAGGAGACACCCGACTTCCTGCAGGAGACGCCGGAGCACGACCGGCTGTGGTTCGAGCAGAAGCCTCCGCGCAACTTCGACTTCGACAGCTAGCACGCTCTTCCTGGACGCCTGATCGATCCGGGCCGCCTCGGCTTCACCGCGGGCGGCCGGGCGCCGACTCTGAGATCAGGCCATCGACTTCCCAGGAACGGGGGAAGGCGGGAGGCTCGCCTCGCTCTCCCGACGAGGCGCTTCGCCGGACCAGGCGGCGCGGGCGATTTCCTGCCCCGGTGCGCCCGCGCCGCCCCGGCACCGGCTCCTTGGCGGCGCCGCACACCCTCCGGCAACGGCGGGCGGCGTCAGAGGTCGAGCTGGATCCGCGCCGCGCCCGAGCCGGTCGGGTCGCCGATCTCGAGGATCATCGGGCGCTCGGCAGTGGACTCGAACGGCACGTCGAAGACCAGCGCCACGCCGTCGAACGTGCGGTCGGCGGCGCTGCCCGGCACCGGCCTGCACTCGCTCGGCTCCAACCGGACGGCGGAGTACTCGAACTTGTCCGCCGTGTCGGCCGGCCGCGGCTCGAACCGCTGGCCGAACGCGTCCTCGAGGTGGATCCGCTCGCTCATCCGCGCCGGCTCGCCAGCCGCGGCGCAGGCACGTACGAGGACCACGTAGAGCCCCTTGCCGGATTCCGACGGCTGTCCCTCCCACAACGCGTCATCGGGCGCGCCGCGCACGTTGAGCTGGCGGAACAGGATGACGCGGTAGCGCACGCCACCGAGCTCGACCGTGTTCTGCTCCTGCGCTTCGACCGCGTTGTCGCCCGTCTCCTCCTCACCGCAGCCGGCGAGCAGAGCGACCGCCACGATCACCGCGAGCGCCGGCACACGCCGCATCGCGCGCTTGAGAGTCTGCCAAGCGGACATGCTCGAGGTCTTCCCCGGGTCACGCCGCCCGAGCGCGCGTGGTCCGTCAACCGACACGAAGGGGCGGCGGATGTCACGGAGGAGTCATCGGGACCGGGATAAGCTCGGATCGCATGTCCATGCGGGTGGCAGCAGCAGTGACGGGTGTGGTGGTCGCGCTGGCCGCCGTTGCCGTCGTCGTGGTCCTGGCCGGATCGCGAGACACGCCGCCGAGCGTCGAGCGGGGCATACCGGTCAGGACGGTTCTCGATGGCCCTGAGCGCTTCCTCGGTCGTTCGCTGACGGTGACCGGCCCCGCGGACGTCGTCACCGATCGCGCGATGACCATCGGCGAGCGCGATCTCATCGTGGTGGCCGCCGACCCGCGGACGCAGAACTTCGCCGCAGGCGGCCTCGGCAACGGCGACCGCGTCCATGCCACGGGCACGCTTGAGCTGCTCGATGCCGAGCAGGCCGTCAAGCGGCTGCCCGGGCCGTCGCTGCTCCCGAGCCAGTTCCAGGGGTTCGAGCGCCAGCCGGTCCTGATCGCCCGCAGGGTCATCGGGGCGCAGTAGCCGGGTCCGCGGTACAGCCGCCATCGCAGTGCGGCTGCGGCTCGCGCCGGAGCGGATGAGCAGGCGCTTTGCGCGCGTCGGATCGTCAGTCGCATGACGCTTGAGCAGATCCCACTCGGCGGACGGTACGTCCGCTTCCATGATCCGCTCCGGGCGTGGCTGGACGCACCGGCAGGTGCTCGTCGATGCGGCGCTCGTGCTGTGGATGGCCGCCTGGCTGTGGATGGGCCTGACCGTCGGTCGCGAGGTGCGCGGAATCGGAGAGCTGAGCGGAACCGTCAGTCGGCTGGGCCAGGCCGTCATGGAGGTCGGCGGCCTGATGTCCGACCTGCCGCTCATCGGAGACCAGGTCGACGCGCCGGCGGAGGCCGTGAACGAGGCGGGCCGCGAGGCCGTCGCCTCCGCCCGCGAGGCGCGCGGGAGCGCGAATCGCGTCGGCGTCCTGTTGGGCATCTCGATCGCGCTGATTCCGAGCAGTCCCGTGCTGCTGCTCTACCTTCCCCGCCGGCTCGCCGTCGCGCGGGAGCGGAGGGCGTTGACGCGAGCGCTCGCGGGCGGGCGCACCCCGGAGCTCGACGAGCTCCTCGCCGAGCGCGCCGTGATCCATCTCCCGTATCACCGGCTTCGTCGCGTCAGCGCCGACCCGCGGGGTGACCTCCGTGATGGGCGCCACGCCGCGCTCGCGGACGCCGAGCTGGAGTGGTTCGGCGTACGCCTGGCCGCCCGGAGCAGACGGGTGCCACGGTGACGAGCGCCCACGCCGGCTTCGGGCGGCTCGTGGTCGCCCTGCGCTGGCCGATCGTCATCCTGTGGATCATCGCCGCGGTGGCTGCGACGGCGGCGCTGCCGAGCATCGACGAATCGCAGAACGGCGCGCTGGGCGACCTCGTGCCCAACGAGTCCGCGGCGCTCGAAGCCGAGTTGCGCTCCAGCCGCTTGTTCGGCTTTCCGGTCCTGAGCCGCACGGTGGTGGTACAGCGCGACGCCGACGGGCTCGCGCCACTGGCGCAGGCGGCGACGGTCGATCGCGCCGTCGCCTTGAACCGCGACGAGCTTGCGGGCCTCGAGCGGATCGGGGGCGCCATCCCGGTGCTCAACACGATCGAGGTGCCGCCGTTCACCCGCGAGCGGGGGACGACGGCGATCACGTACCTGTTGTTCGGACTCGACACGGACCCCGATGAGCAGCTCGCGCTCGCCGCGCAGGTCGCCGAGCGCGCACAGGCGGCCGATCCCGACAGCTTCACCGGCGTGACCGGCGCGCTCGCGGCGCGCGAGGCCCAGTCGCGGCTGATCTCCGACGCGCTCCCGTTCGTCGAGCTGTGCACCGTGCTGCTCGTCGTGCTGGCGATCGGGCTGCACTACCGCGCGCTGCTCGCGCCGCTGATCACGCTGGCGGCGATCGCGATCACGTACCTGATCACGGTGCGCGTCGTCGCGTGGGTCGGCCAGTCCGCCGGCGTCTCGGTGCCGAGCGAGGTGCAGCCGGTGATCGTCGTGCTGCTGTTCGGCGTGCTCACCGACTACGCGATCTTCTTCCTGTCGCGCTTCCGCCTGCGCCTCTCCGAGGGCGCGCGGGCGCACGACGCCGCGCGCGCGGCGGGTGGTGAGCTCGTCGGCACGATCGCGGCCGCGGAGGTGACGGTCGCCGCCGCGAGCGCCGCGCTGCTCGTCGCGGAGCTGGGCTTCTTCCAGACGTTCGTACCCGGGCTGGCGCTCTCCATCCTGCTCGCGCTGATCGTCGCGGTGACGTTCATCCCCGCGATGCTCGCGATCGTCGGCGACCGCGTCTTCTGGCCCTCGCGCCCGGCTCGCGACGTCCCCGCCGAGCAGGGCGCCGAGGAGCGCCCCACGGCGCCGGCGGCGTGACCCGTCCGGTCGCGCGGCCTGCGTCTTGGGGGCGGCGGGAAGGCCGAGACAGCAGACCTTACCGGACGCGTGCTCCCTTTTTCGGTACACTGCCTTTTATGGGTC
>JBPCNM010000460.1:0-12900 GCA_051001255.1 Solirubrobacteraceae bacterium | reverse complement strand
GGGCGGGAGCCAGCCCAACGGCTCGGCCTCGGCCAGCCCCGGGCGCGGGTCGGAGAAGCCCGACGGCGCGCTCTGCGGCTCGCGCGACGGCGGGCGCCAGCCGGGCGGCGGCGGCCAGTAGGGCGCCTGCGCGCGCTCCTCCGCGGTGTACTCGTCCTCGATCAGCGGAGCGGGGAGCGGGGCGTCGGGGTCGCGCTCGACGCCGGCGCCCTCGGCGATCAACTGGAGGTCGAGCCCCTCCTTGCGCACGCGCAGGTCGAAGTAGACGAGCGTGACCACGGCGGCCGAGTACGGCGTGGTGAGCGCCGCGCCGGCGGTGCCGCCCACGACCGCGCCGAGCGCCGCCACGAGCGTGTTGTCCTCGGCGAGCAGGCTCGGCACGACCGTGATCACGCCCTGCACCAGCGCGCCGATGATCCCGACCAGCAGGTAGCCCACGATCAGCGCCCCCGCCGTCGGCCACCAGCGACCGCGCACGAGCCGGAACGAGCGGCGCAGCGCTGCGACCGGCCCCACACGCTCGAGCAGCAGCGCGGGCACCGCGACCGAGTAGGCGACGGCGAGCCAGATCCCCGGCACGATCAGCGCGAGGAAGGCGAGCACAAGGACGAAGAAGCCGATGAACGCCACGCCGATCAGGCCGCCCAGCCGCCGCAGCGCGAACCGCAGCGAGCGGCGCCAGTCGGGCTCGACCCCGAGGTAAGCGTCGGCGACCGCCTTGAAGCAGACGGCCGTCGACAGCAGCAGGGTGACGAGCGTGAGGATCGCGACGATCCCCTGCCCGACCAGGAATGCCGCCTCCTCGTCCTCCTCCACGCCGGTCTGGGTCGTCGTCAGGCCGAACTGCTCCGGCGCGATCGACGCGATGACGAGCGCCGAGAGGATCTGGACCGGCAGGATCAGGCCGATGACGCTCAGCACGAGCGTGCGCCAGTGGCGCATGAACAACTTGATGCCGGCGTCGAGGATCTCGCCGATCCCGAGCGGCCGCAGGTCACGGTGCACGGCGGGGACGCTACTCGGCCGTGCCCCGGAACGGCCCCGTCACGGCGCGGCGTCGGCCCCGGACTCGGCCGACCGGTACAGCGCCGCGATCGTCCGCGCCTGCCCCACCGCGTCCTCGCGGCCGAACGGATGGGGGCGCTCGCCGCGCACGGCGGCGGCGAAGTCCTCGAGCTCGCACGCGTACGGGTTGGCGGGCGGCACGTCGATCAGCTCGGTCCCGCCCGGCCGGCGCACCTCGATCCGCGCCGCGCGCGAGTGCCAGGGATCCGCGAGGTACAGCGAACCCGTGTCGCCGATCACCTCGAGCGCGGACCGCTCGACCATGTCGAGGCCACAGTCGAAGCTGCCCAGCACCCCGCCGGCGAAGCTCAGCGTGCCGGTGAAGCGCATGTCGACGCCGTGGGTGGGTGGGAATCTGGTCTGGCGCCCGCTCACCCGCTCGGGCTCGCCGGCCAGCAGGCGCATCGCGCTCACGCAGTAGCAGCCGACGTCCATCAGCGAGCCGCCGTCGAGGCCCGCCTGCAGCCGCACGTCGTCGGGCCGGTCGCCGCCGAGGATGTCGAACGAGAAGCAGCAGCGCAGCAACCGCACGTTGCCGACCGTGCGGTCGCGCACCAGCTCGCGCAGCCGCCGCGCCTGCTCGTGGTGGCGCCACATGAACGCCTCGGCCAGCACGCGGCCGGCGCGGTCGGCGGCGTCGAACGCCGCCTGGGCGTCCTCCGGGCGGCGCGTCAGCGGCTTCTCGCAGAGGACGTGCTTGCCGGCCTTCAGCGCGCGGATCGTCCACGGGACGTGCAGCGAGTTCGGCAGCGGCACGTAGATCGCGTCGACCTCGGGATCGGCGAGCAGCGCCTCATAGCTCGAATGCGCGCGGCCGAGCCCGTGCTCGGCCGCGTAGGCCTCGGCCCGCTCCTGCTCCCGGCTGGCCACCGCCACCACCTCCACTCCCTCGGCGACGCGGGCGCCCCCGAGCAGTGCACGGTTGATGCTCGCGGTCGAGAGCAGCCCGAAGCGCAGCGTCATGCTCGGCCCGACTGGGCGCGTCCGCGGCGCGAGATCGAGTCGACCGTGACGGCCAGCAGCAGGACGCCGCCGGTGACCACGAACTTCGTCCCCGACGACAGCCCCAGGAGGCCGAGCCCGTTGTCGATCGAGATCATCACGATCGCGCCGAGAAGCGCCGCCTTCATCGTGCCGCGCCCGCCGAACAGCGAGGTGCCGCCGATCACCGCCGCGGCGATCGGATACAGCAGCGCCTGCCCGCCGCCCGTGTTGGTGTCCACCGACCGCAGTCGCGAGGCGAGGATGATCCCGCCGAGCACCGCCATCACCGAGACGATCGCGAAGCAGGCGATCTTCACCCGGTCGACGTCGATGCCCGCGCGCCGCGCCCCCTCCTGGTTGCCGCCGACCGCGTACACGTGGCGGCCGAAGCGGGTCCGGTTGAGCACGAAGCTCCAGAACACGAGCAGCGCCCCGACGAGGATCCCGACGTACGGGATCCCGCGATCCGCGTTGGCCACCGCGACCACGATCGCCAGCACGGCGGCCAGCCCCGCGATGCGCAGGCCCACGATCACGGGCGGGTCGGTCGCCAGGCCCGCCTGCGCGCGCGATCGCAGCCGCACGAGCTGCACGCCGGCGTAGAGCGCCACGCAGGCGACCAGCAGCAGCCAGGCGACCCCGGGGGCCATGAAGTCGTTGGCCAGCCCGATCACGAAGCCGTTCTGGAGGATCACGGTGCCGCGGCTGCCGATCAGCAGCAGCACGACGCCGTTCCACGCGAGCAGCCCGGCCAGCGTGACGACGAACGAGGGCACGCCGACCTTGGTGATGATCAGACCGTGCAGGACTCCGATGCCCACGCCGGCGGCGAGCGCGAGCGGGATCGCCACGCCCGCGGCCACGTCGTTGCCGTCGGGCGTCAGCAGGAGCGCGACGAGCACGCCGCCGACGCCGGAGACGAACCCGATCGACAGGTCGATCTCACCGAGCAGCAGCGCGAACGTGACGCCCATCGCGATCACCGCGTAGGGCGCGGTCTGGACGATCAGGTTGACGAAGTTCGACGCGGTCAGGAAGCGGTCGTTCTGGACCTGGAAGACGATCGCGATCACGATCAGGCCGACGATGATCGGCAGCGAGCCCAGCTCGCCGCCGCGCACGTCGGTCCACCAGCGGCGCGCGTACGCGCCCACGGTCTCGCGCGCCGGCGCGTCGGGCGCGGCGGCGGGCTCGGTCACGGTGCTCATAGGGCAACCTCCTGCTGCTGGCCCGGGACCTTGGACAGCTTGCCGGCCGTGATCGCCTCGACCACCTGCTGCTGGTTGGTCTCGACGCGCTTGTACTCCGCCACGTTCTGGCCGAGACGCAGCACCGTGATCGAGTCGGCGACCTCGAAGACGTCGTGCAGGTTGTGCGAGATCAGGATCACGGCGAGGCCCTGCTCGCCGAGCCGCCTGACCAGCTCGAGCACCTGGCGCGTCTGCGCGACGCCGAGCGCCGCGGTCGGCTCGTCCAGGATGACGACGCGGCTGTTCCACATCACGGCCTTGGCCACCGCGACGGACTGCCGCTGGCCGCCCGAGAGCCCCGCGACGGTCTGGCGGACGGAGCTCATCGACGTCACCGAGAGGCTGTGAAGCGTCTCGCGCGCCTTGGCCTCCATCGCGGTCTCGTCAAGACGGCGAGCGCCGTCGGTCAGCTCGCGGCCCAGGTACATGTTCTGGACGACGTCGAGGTTGTCGCACAGGGCGAGGTCCTGATAGACGACCTCGATGCCGAGCCGAGAAGCGTCCTTCGGCCCTCCGATCTGGACCGAGCGGCCCTCGAAGCGGATCTCCCCGCCGTCGACCGGGTGGATGCCGGCGATGCACTTGATCAGCGTCGACTTGCCCGCGCCGTTGTCGCCGACGAGGGCCATGACCTCGCCGGGAGACACGTGGAAGTCGACCTCGAACAGGGCTTGCACCGCACCGAAGCCCTTCGAGACTCCCTGCAGTTCCAGGACCGGGGTGTCGGCCACCTAAGACAGCTCCTCTCGGCCAGAGCGAACCGGGGGCACCCGCCAGGGCGCCCCCGGGTCATTCGCTACTGCAGGCCGTTCTCCTTGCACTTGGCGGCCAGGTCACCGGCGCAGATCTCCTCCACCTTGGGGAAGTCCGGCTCGTCGGTGTACTCCGAGATGTTGTCCTTCGTGACGGCGACCGGATCCAGCAGGACCGCCGGCACGTCCTTCATGTTGTTGTTGACCGGCGTGGTCTCGGCGGTCGGGGCCTCGCCCTTGGCCAGCGCGATCGCGAGCTCGGAGGCGGCGTCGGCCTCCTTCTTGATCGCCTTGTAGACCGTCATGCACTGGTCGCCGTTGACGATGTTCTGGATGCCCTGCAGCGTCGCGTCCTGCCCGGTCACGGGGATCTGCGGAAGCTTGCGCTGCTTGATCGCCGAGATGGCCGCGTTGCCGAGGCCGTCGTTGGCGGCGAGCACGCCGTCGACCTCGTTGCCGCTCTTCTGCAGGATCTGCTCGAAGATCGTCAGCGCCTTCTGGTTGTCCCAGTCGGGCACCGACTGGTCGTCGACCTCCTCCCAGTCTCCGGAGTCGAACTTCGGGTTGATGACGGAGTCATAGCCCTTCTTGAACAGCGTCGCGTTGTTGTCGGTCGGCGACCCGTTGAGCACGGCGACCTGCGCGCCGGCCTTGTCGCCGAGGCAGTCGACGAGCCCCTCACCCTGGAGCTGGCCGACCTTCTCGTTGTCGAACGAGACGTAGTAGTCGGTGGCGTCCGTGTCGAGCGTCAGGCGGTCGTAGTCGATGACCTTGACGTCCTGGGCCTTGGCGTTCGCGGCGATCGCGGCGCCCGAACCGGAATCGAGGTTCACCAGCAGGATCACCTTCGCCCCGTTGGTGATCGCCTGCTCGGCCTGCTGCTGCTGGGTGGCCTTGTCGCCCTCGGCGTTCTGGATGTCGACCTCGACGCCCGCGGCGTCGAACGCGGCCTGCAGCGACGGCCGGTCGACCGTCTCCCAGCGCACGGACGACTTGGAGTCCGGCAGCAGGACGGCGACCTTGCCGGCGTCCCCGCCGCCCTCGTCCGCCGTCGCGCCGCCACCGCCTCCGCTCGTGTCCTCTTCGTCGTCGCCGCAGCCGGCGACCATCAGGCTCGCGGCGACCGTTGCGATCGCGAGCCACACGGCTCCCTTCTTCATGGAACTCCCCCTCCGGGAATGGTGTGGTTGATGGAATCGGGAAAGTCGAGCGCGGCGTCGGCCTCGCCGACCGCAAGCGCCAGCGCGCCGAGCACCTGCGCGCGCTCGCCCAGCACGCCGGCCACCACGAGGGCGGCGTCGGCGGCGGCCGGCAGCGCGGAGAGGCGCACGGAGCTGCGCACGCCGTCGAGCAGCAGGTCGCCGGCGTCGGCGAGGTCGCCGCCGACGACGAGCCGCTGGGGGTTGAGCACGTTGAACAGCATGGCCGCCGCGCTGCCGACGACGCGGCCGGCGTCGGCGATCACGCGCCGGCACCCCAGGGCGCCGTCGCGCGCGAGCGTGAGCATCCCGGCGACGGTCAGGTCGCCGTGGCTGCGGCGCAGCAGGTCGAGCAGCGCGCCGGTCGAGGCGGCCGTCTCGAGGCAGCCGCGGTTGCCGCAGCGGCAGATGGCGCCCTCGGGGTCGACCAGCACGTGCCCGAGCTCGCCGGCCATGCCGCCCCAGCCGCGGTACAGGCGCCCGCCGAGGATCAGCCCGGCGCCGATGCCGGAGGCGACCTTGAGGTACACGAGGTCACTCGCGCCGCGGCCGGCGCCGTGGCTCAGCTCGGCCAGCGCGCCCAGGTTGGCGTCGTTGTCGACGCTCACCGGGATGTCGAGCCGCCGGCGCATCTCCTCGCCCGCGGCGACCCCGACCCAGCCGGGCAGGATCGCCGAGGAGCCGATCACGCCGTCGGACTGGTCGACCGGCCCGGGCAGGCCCAGCCCGGCGCCGATCACGCGCGAGCGCTCGACGCCCGCCTCCGCGAGCACCTCGTCGACCAGGTCGACCGCGACGTCGAGCCCCTCGTCGGCGGCGTGGTCGGTGTCCATCGGCACGGCGCGCTCGGCGAGGATCGACGAGGAGAGATCGCTGACCGCCACGCGCACGTGGCTGTGACCGAAGTCGATCCCCAGCGCCGCGCCGGCCGAGGCGTCGAACGACAGCAGGATCGGCGGCCGACCGCCGTGCTCGCCGTGCGCGGCGCCGGGCTCCGCGCGCTCGACGACGAGACCGTCGGACTGCAGCTCGGAGACGAGGCTGGAGACCGTGGAGCGCGAGAGGCCGGTGCGCCGCGCGATCCCGGCACGACTGATCATGCCGTGCTGGCGCAGCGCGTTGATCACGCGCCGGCGGTTGAGCCGGCGCAGCGACGCCAGCGAACCCTCTGCCCCTACCCTCATCCGGTCGGCATCGTGACGTCACACCACCGGCTTTGTCAAGTCCTCGGCCGAACAGGCGGCCGATCACACGGACCAACGTGCAGGCCTCGGACAAACCGCATGGTCCAGGTCTCGGGTGTCGCCGGGGCGGGGTCGACTATGCCCTGGGCGTAGCTGTCGCGGAAGTCTGCCAGCGTGCCTGCGTAGACCGTGCCCTGGGCCTGACCAGTGCGGTACGCCTGTCCGTCGGGAGCGAAGTTGGTGCATGAGCCGAAGGCGGGCTCCGCGCCGCCGTAGCTCCCGCGGGTGACGGTCACGCTGGCGTAGCCGTCCAGCCCGCTCCCCGACGTCGCTCCGTAGAGGCGCACGACGGCGGGCAGTGAGCCGTCCGAGGACAGCTTGATGCAGCGTGCGCTCGTCGAATCCGGGTTCCAACCCCGAGAGCGAGAACAGCAGCGCGCCCGAGTCGTTGTCGGACAGCTTGAGCGTGCCGGACGCGAAAGCGTTGCCCGTGTTGGCGGAGGTGGCGACGAAGGCCGCCAGGGTTGCCCCGCCCCCCCAGCGACAGCGCCGTACAGGTCAGTGCGACCACGGTGCGAGGCGACCGCGCCGGTCTCGCACCCACCCGGGAACGCGAGAGCTTCGAGGTGGATGGTCCCTGGCGGTCATGGGCGCTGGATGGTCGACTCGCCTCCCCGCCGGAACTGACGAAACGACCATGAAAGGTGGGTCCTGTCGATTTGATCGACAGGGCGCGGGCGGCCTTGAGCTCGCATCCGTACGGGCGCGACCAGCCGGGTGGGCGAGCCCGGCCGCTACCGAGCCCCGCCCGCCATGGCGGGCAGGATGACCAGGACGTCGCCCTCGCCGACCGCCGTGTCCAGCCCGTCGAGCACGCGCACGTCCTCGTCGTTGAGGTACACGTTGACGTAGCGGTTGAGCGAGCCGTCGGCGCCGAAGAGCTGCGACCTGGTGTCGGGATGCTGCGACGCGAGCGAGCTGAGCACGGCGCCGACGTCGCCGCCGCCGGCCGTGACCTCCTTCTCGCCGCCCACGGAGGAGCGCAGGACGGGCGGGATCTTGATGAGCGCCACGAGGGCTAGCCCGCCGCGGCGCAGAACGCCTCGTAGTCGGGGAACACGCCCATCTCCTCGTCGGTGATCTCCGCGGGGTCGCGCGAGCAGATCGGGCAGTTCGGATCGCGCCGCACCTTCAGCTCGGTGAACGAGGCGCTGAGCGCCTCGTAGAGCAGCAGCCGGCCGACCAGCGGCTCCCCGATGCCGGTCACCAGCTTGACCACCTCGGTCGCCTGCAGCAGCCCCATCGTGCCCGGCAGCACGCCGAGCACGCCGTTGGCGCCGCAGGAGGGCGCGAGCTCGGCCGGCGGCGGCACGGGGTACAGGCAGCGGTAGCAGGGCCCGTCGTGCGGCTTGAAGATCGACAGCTGTCCGTCGAACCCGAGGATCGAGGCCGAGACGACCGGGATGTCCAGGCGCACCGTCGCGTCGTTGAGCAGGTAGCGCGTCGGGAAGTTGTCGACGCCGTCGACGATCACGTCGTAGCCCTGGACGATCTCCATGATGTTGGAGGCATCCAGGCGCACGGGGTACTTGACCACCTCGACGTCCGGGTTGAGCGCGGCGATCGCGGCCTCGGCGGAGTCGACCTTCGGCGTGCCGACGGTGCGCGTCGTATGGATCACCTGGCGCTGCAGGTTGGAGAGGTCGACGTCGTCGTCGTCGACGATCCCCAGTGTGCCGACGCCGGCCGCGGCTAGGTAGAGCGCGGTCGGCGAGCCGAGCCCGCCGGCGCCCAGCAGCAGCACCTTGGCGCCGAGCAGCTTGGCCTGCCCCTCGGCCCCGATCTCGGGCAGGAGCAGGTGGCGGCCGTAGCGCTCCTTCTGCTCGGTCGTGAGCACCTTGGGCACCTCGACCTTGTAGCCGCGGTCCTTCCACAGCGTGATGCCGCCCGTCATCGAGCGCACGTCGGCGTAGCCGAGCAGCTCGGAGAGCGTGTGCGCCGCGAGCGCCGAGCGCTGGCCTGAGGCGCAGTACAGGACCACCGGTGCGTCGCGGTCGGACACCGCGGTCTCGACGCGCGACTCGAGATACCCGCGCGGCACGTGGACGGCGCCGGGGATGTGGCCACGATCCCACTCCTCGGACTCGCGCACGTCGATGAGGGTGACGCCGTTGCCCAGGTGCTCGGAGACCTCCGCGGGGTCCACCTCCTGCACCTGCTGCTTGATCTGCCGGATGACCTCGGCTCCGGACGGGCTCATGGCAATTCCTCTTTAACTGGGTCAGCTTTCAATGCTTCACGAAGTATAGCCATGGATGGGGTCATCCCCGCATAAGCCTTTGGTCGCGTTCTGCCGATGGGGTGGACACCGTTCCGATGCGCCGTAGCACCCTCCTCACGCAGGTCCTCGCCGTCAACGCCCTCCTCGTCGGGGTCACGGCGCTGATCGCCGCGATCGTCGCACGCGACCGGCTCGCCGACGTCGCGAGCGGCGACGGCCTGCTCGTGCTCGGCCTGACGGTGACGAGCGCGATCCTCCTGAACTCGCTGCTGCTGCGCGCGCGGCTGGAGCCGATGGACCGCCTCGTCAAGACGATGACCGACGTCGACCTCGCCCGTCCGGGCATGCGCGCCACCACGCCGCGGCGCTCGGCGCGCGAGCTGCACGAGCTCACGGAAGCGTTCAACCGCATGCTGACGCGCCTGGAGCACGAGCGGCGCGAGTCCGGCCGCGCGGTCCTGCGCGCCCAGGAGCAGGAGCGCAGCCGCATCGCCCAGGACCTGCACGACGAGGTCAACCAGGCGCTCACCGCGATCCTGCTGCGGCTCTCGGCCACGATCGGCGACGCGCCGTGGGGGCTGCGCTCCGAGCTCTACGAGACGCAGGATCTCGTCAGCCAGGCGATGAACGAGCTGCTCGCGCTCGCGCGCCAGCTGCGCCCCACCGCGCTCGACGACCACGGCCTGATCGCCGCCCTCGCCTCGCAGGTCTCGGACTTCGGCCAGCGCACCGGCATGCAGACCAGCTTCCGCCACAGTGGCGACGTCCCGGTGCTGTCGGACGAGGAGCAGCTCGTGATCTTCCGCGTCACGCAGGAGAGCCTCTCCAACATCGCCAAGCACGCCGGCGCGCGCGGCGTCGACGTGGAGCTGTCGTTCGTCGGCCGGACGCTGCTGCGCGTGCGCGACGACGGCGGCGGCTTCGACGAAGCGCCCGCCCACCGGGTCGACGGCCACATGCGCGGCCGCCCCGGCGGCCTGGGCCTGAGCGGCATGCGCGAGCGCGCGCTGCTCGTCGGAGGAAGCCTCGACATCTTCACCGAGCCCGGCGCGGGCACCACCATCGAGCTGACCATGGGAGTGACATGAGGATCCTGATCGCCGACGACCACGGCATCGTGCGCGGTGGCTTGAAGCTGCTGATCGACCGCCAGCCCGACATGGAGGTGGTGGCCGAGGCCGAGGACGGCGTCGACGCCTTCGAGCAGGCGCTCAAGACCAAGCCCGACTTGTGCGTGATGGATGTCTCCATGCCGCGCATGACCGGCCTCCAGGCCGCGCGGCAGATCCGCGCGCATCTGCCCGGCACCCACGTGCTCGCGCTGTCGATGCACGACGACGAGCGCTACGTGTTCGACGCGCTGAAGGCGGGCGCCTCGGGCTACGTGCTCAAGCGCGAGGTCGACCAGGCGCTGCTGACCGCCATCCGGGCCGTGCACCGCGGGGACGCGTTCCTGACCAACGCAGTCGAGCGGTCGCTGATCCGCGACTGGATGTCCGACAGCGCGGAGGGCCCGGACGAGCCGCTCTCCCCGCGCGAGCAGGAGGTGCTCAAGCTGATCGCCGAGGCGCACACGAACAAGCAGATCGCCGAGATCCTGCACCTGGCGGAGAAGACGGTGGAGTCCCATCGCGCCAACCTGCTGCGCAAGCTGGGCATGCGCGACCGCGTCGAGCTGGTGCGCTACGCGATCCGCCGCGGGTTGACCGAGGCGTAGCCGGTCTGGCGCGGCGGCGGGCCGGCGGGTGGGTGCTGGCAGCTCACACCCGCCGGCATCCGCGCTGCGCTCGTCAGTCGCGGTCCAGCGGCGGGACAGGCGGGATCTCCTCGACCGGCTTCGGCGGCTCTTCCGCGCCGGTCCACCGCAGGACACGGGCCACGGGCCAGTCACCGATCTGCAGCAGGTCGAGGTTCTCGGCCGTGGCGGGCAGCGTCTCGGCTCGGACGGTCCACACCTCGCGCGCCTCAGCGTCCTTGCCCGAGCGGCATTGCGCGCCGCCGCTGGCGGTGACGATCCGGCGCGGGATGAACGTGCGCGGGTCGAGCAGCACCTCCGAGCGGGCGCACGGCGCGCCGGTCTGCAACGCGTCGCCGCCCCGGAGACGGACCGTGCCGTCGGGGCCGCGGCCGGCGGGTCGGAGCTTCCCGCGCCGATAGGCCTCCCGCAGAACGCCCGCGAGCGTCGGCGCAGGCGCGTCAGGCCCGCCGAGGGTGAGCTCACCGCGGGTCAAGTCGCCGGTCGGGGTCCAGTAGCGCTGGTCGGCGATGCGCCCGTCGCGATCGATCACCATCGAGCTGTCCTCGTCGGTCGGCGGCTGGGTGAGCGGGCGCTCGCTGATGAGGACCCGCCATTGCGTCGCACGCCCCGCTCCGGAAAGGCTCCACTGGCGCATCTCGACCGACTCCGGGGGCATCGCCGGATCCTTGCTCGTGCGCTCGAGGTGCACCGTGAGCGCGAGGATCTCGCGCTCGGAGGCGACCGCCGCTTCTGCGCGCGCGAGCAGGGCCGCCGAGCCGCCGACAGCGTCCCGTTCGCCACTTGGCGAGAGCGCGACGACCGCCATGATCGCCACCGCCACGGCGGCGGGCGCCGCGGCGAGGCGTGCGAAGCGCCCCCACCGCCGGTCGTGGCCCCGCCCCCACGGCCGGCTGGGGCCGCGAGTGTCCCGATCGCGGTGAACGCGGGCGGCGATGCGCTCCGCCGATCCGGGCGGAGGTCCGGGAACGCCGGCACGGAAGGTTCGCAGCAGGTGGTCGAGCCGGTGCATCACAGTGTCCCGCTTTCGGTCGTGGTCTCGGTCGTGGCCGTTGCCGGCCCGAGGCCGGCCTTGTTGAGCTGGTCGGCGGCGACCGCGCGTGCACGGTGCAGCCATGCCTTGACGGTGCCGACGGACACGTCGAGCGCCGCGGCGACCTCGTCGTAGGAGAGCTCGCCGAGCGCGTACAGCAGCAGCGCGTCCCGATGCGAGCGCCGCATCGTGGCGAGCACGCCGGCAAGGGCGGCGTGCATCTCGTCGCCGCCGATGTCCTCGACGGCCGCGGCGTCGACGCCGGTCCTCGCGTACGCGCGGTACATCGCGGCCTCGCGGCGTGCATGACGGCGCAGCAGGTTCGTGGCGATGCCGAGCAGCCACGGCCGAGCGTCGTCCCCGATCGGGCGGAAGGCGCTCGCACGCCGGAACGCCACCTCGAACGTCTCGCTCGCGATGTCCTCCGCCTCGCTGACGCCGATGCGGCGCGCGACGTAGCGATGGACGGCGACATGATGGCGGTCGATCAGCGGATCGAAGGCGTGGCGATCGCCCGCCGCGACCGCCGCCAGCAGTCTTGCGTCAGAGTCGTTGGAGTGCATGTGAGCTAATGCCGCGAGCGACCGCGCGGGTTGCAGTCGGCGCTCGGCGCCCGAGTACGCTCAACCCGTGCCCGCGCGGCTCGCCTACGCCCTGCTCACGCTGACGCTCTGCGCCGCCGCGGCGGTCGCGGGCGTCTTCATCGCCGCCCGCGGGGGCGACGGCGGCGTGGCGGTCGGCAGCAGCGGCTGGGCCGGCTTCATCCGCCCGCCGGGCGCCGCCGCGCCGGACTTCCGGCTGCGCGACCAGGACGGCAAGCCGGCGACGATGGCGGAGTACCGCGGGCGGCCCGTCGCCGTCACGTTCGTCTACTCCACCTGCGAGGACACCTGCCCGGCGCTGGTCGACCAGGTCCGCGGCGCGCTGGACGAGACCGGCGCCGACGTGCCGCTGCTGGCCGTCTCGGTCGATCCGGCCAACGACACCCCGGCGCGCGCGCCCCGGTTCCTCAACGAGCGTCGCATGACCGGCCGGGCGCGCTTCCTGCTCGGGAGCCGGCGCGAGCTGGCGCCGGTGTGGAAGGGGTATGGCGTGACGCCCCAGCGCGGCGCGCTCGACCACTCCGCCACGGTGGTGCTGGTCGACGCGCGCGGCCGCCAGCGCATCGGGTTCCCCTACTCCCAGCTGACGCCCGAAGCGCTCGCACACGACATCCGCCGGCTGACCGCGTAGTGGCGCCTCCTCCCGGAGCTGCCGCTCAGGCGGCCGTCACCGTCAGCGCGTCCTGGGCGGCGTCCTCGCGGTCCTGAGCGGCGCGGTAGACGGCGTAGTCCTCACCCGCCCCGGTGCGGCGCCACGCGCAGTAGGCATGCTCGGCCTCCTCGTGTGCGTCGCT
>JBPCNM010000459.1:0-5320 GCA_051001255.1 Solirubrobacteraceae bacterium | reverse complement strand
GGTCGACTACGTCACGAACACCCAGCCGGTCGCGGTGGCGGTGGGCGATCTCGACGGGGACGCCAAGCCGGATCTGGCGGTCGCCGACACGGGCGCCAACCGGGTGTCGGTGCTGCTGGGCAACGGGAACGGCACGTTTCAGGCGAAGGTCGACTACGGCACGGGCACCCAGCCGGACTCGGCGGCGGTGGGCGATCTCGACGGGGACTTCAAGCCGGATCTGGCGGTCGCCAACGACGGCATCGCCACGGTGTCGGTGCTGGTCGGCAACGGGGACGGCACGTTCGCGCCGAGGATCGACTTCACGGCGGGCACCGGCCCGCGGGCGGTGGTGCTTGCCGATCTCGACGGGGACTCGAGGCCCGACCCGACGGTCGCCAACTACACTGCCAACTCGGTGTCGGTGCTGCGCAACACGACGCCGGGGACGGTCGCGCTGGCGCCGGCTGCGCTTGCGTTCGGAACCCAGTCGCAGGGCACGTTGGGCGCACCGCAGGGGGCGCAGATGACCGTGACCGGCGCGTTCCCGGTTCGCGTCTCGCGCGCCGGCACCAGCGGCGTGCAGCGCGGCGACTACCTGATCAGCTCCGACCAGTGTGGAGGCCGGACGGTCGTCGCCGGCCAGAGCTGCGAGATCGAGCTGCGCTTCGCGCCGGCGGCGCCGGGAGCCAGCTCGGCGACCCTGGTGATCGACAGCGACGCCGTCGGAAGTCCGGGCACCGTCGCGCTGTCGGGCACCGGCGGTGCCCTGCCGAGCGGCCCCCCGGGCCCGACTGGTCCTCCGGGTGCAATTGGCCCGACCGGTCCGCCGGGTCCCGGCGGGCCTCAGGGTGCGACTGGCCCGGCCGGTCCGCCGGACGCCGGCGGGGACGCCGGCGCGACCGGCCCGGACGGACCGAGCGGCGAGACCGGCGACTCGGGTCCGGCCGGTCCGCCGGGGGCCGGCGGAGACGCTGGCGCCGTCGGCCGGCAGTCGCCCAAGAGCATCCCTGAAGACCTATGGCGAGCGCCGTTGAGGTGCGGCCGCCGGGCAATCGCGACCTGCTCGCTGGTATTCGAGCGCGCCGCGGGGATCAGCAGCGTGCGCGCCCGGCTCGCCCGTCGCGGCGTCATCGTTGCGCGAGGGACCGTGCGCGCTCGTCCCGGCCACCGGATCCGCGTGCGACTGCGCTACGCGAATCGGCCCGTGGCCGGACGGTACGTGCTCACGATCGCGGCGATCGACCGCCACGGTCTCTGGCACGTCGTGACCCGCACGGTCCGGATCCGGTACCACGGCTCAGCATCGCAGCGCACGCCAGGCCGGCCCCGGCTCACCGGACGACGGTGACCAGATCCGCTCCACGTCGCAGTGTGAGGATCACTTTCGCCCCGAGCGCGGGCGCGCGGCTCAGGCGGCGCTCAGCAGCGGCGTCAGCTTGCGCCGCCAGCCGGTGAGGCCGATGCGCGCGAGCACCTCGCCGGCGAGCGCCACGTAGTCCCTGCCGAGGTCGGGCCGGTGCTCGAGGATCGAGCGGCCGTGCTCGGCCGACTCCGCGTAGGCGATCGACGCGCGGATCACGGTCTCGAACACGCGATCGCCGAAGTGCTCCTTCAACGCCACGTAGGCCTCGCGCGAGTGGACGGTCCGCATGTCGGCGATGTTCATGACGACGCCGAGGAACTCGAGGTCGTCGTTGTAGAACTCCTTCGCCTGCCCGACCACCTCGAGCGCCCCGGTGACGCCCTGCAGCGCGAAGTATTGCGCCTCGGAGGAGATCAGCGCCCAGTCGGACGCGACCAGGCCGTTGATCGTCAGCAGCCCGAGCGCCGGCGGGCAGTCGATCAGGATCAGGTCGTGCTGCTTGCGCGCGTCCTTGAGCGCCTTGCGCAGCACCAGCTCGCGGCCCATCTTGCCGCTCAGCCCGCGCTCCACCTCGGCGAGGATCGGCGTCGCCGGGACGATTCCGTCGTGCGTCGCGGCCTTCGGCTTGGCGGCGCCCGACAGGACATCGGCGATCGTCGGCGTCGCGTCCGCCGGTACGTCGAAGTAGTCCGACAGGTTGCCCTGCGGATCGAGGTCGACGCACAGGACGTCGAGCCCGGTCCGGCGAAAGACGTCCGCGAGCGTGCGCACCGTGGTGGTCTTGCCCGTGCCGCCCTTGAGCGACAGGACCGCGATGGTCTCGGCCATGGAAGGCCGCAGCCTAGCGGCCTACTCGAAGACGGCGGCAGGGGGCGCGTCGGGTAGCGGCGCGTCCGCCACCGCCGTGTCCATGAAGTGGATCGTGTGGCGCCCGACCACGATCTCGTCGCCGTCGGTCAGCGGCGACCACTCCACGCGCCGCCCGTTGACGTAGACCCCGTTGAGCGAGCGGTCGTCGAGCACCCGGACCCCGTCGGCCTGCACGACGATCAGCGCGTGCCGGCGTGAGACGGTGGCGTCGTCGAAGCGGACGTCGGCGGCCAGCGAGCGGCCGATCCGCGTCCACTCCCGGGATACGGGTACGACGATGCGCCGCCCCGAGTCTTCATAGGCGAGGTACTTGCCGGCGACCGACAGGTTCGCCCGCGCTTCGTCGATCCAGTCCGGGCGCGCGGGAGCGACCGGCTCGGTGGCGGACGTGGGGGGGACAGCGCCTTCCCCGGCGACGGGCAGGGCGCCGGTCGTCTCGATATCGCCTGGCGTGCGTGGATCCATGTACGTCTCTCCTTTGGCACGGGTGGGCACGTGCCGTCCCGGCGACCCTACCTCCACCACCGATTGTAGGGAGAGGGTCAATGGGGTCGGGACCGGATGCTCGCAGGGCAGGCTTCCGGCGCCCCGCGTCGAAAGCACCTCGAACCATGCCGTCTGCCCCGCTCCTTCGTCGCTACCTGCCTCGGCCGGAGGCTTTCCTGTCACGGCCGGAGGCCTCGCCACCGGCTTGCGCCTCGCCGGCTGTCGCCTCGCCGGCTTCGCCTCGCCACCTCCGCCGCACGGTCGCGCCCGCCTATCCGCCGCTGGACAAGGTGCTGCTGCGCCGCAGCGTCGACGAGCAGGCGGCGCATCGCCACCGCTGCGTACATTGCGGGCGCACCCCGCTCACCGGCGAGGTCGTGCACGTCTACGCGATCGCCGCGGGCGAGCGGCTGGTCTGCGAGCTGTGCCGCCCGCTGCGTCGCGAGCCGCCCACGCGCTCGGAGCTGATGCACGCGCCCGAGCACGAGCGCTCGGTCCGGCTCACGAGCCGCGCCGCCTGACGCGCGCGTTCACTAGGGTTGCGGGCGCCGTGGACCCCGTCACGCTGCACGTCAACATCGACCGCCCGCGCGAGGTGGTGTTCGCCTACCTGGCGGACGTCGCGAACCACCCCGAGTTCACCGACCACTACCTCAAGCAGTGGCGCCTGACGCGCGAGGAGTCCGAGGGCCGCGGGGCCGGCGCGCGCTACCGTCAGGACGGTCGCTTCGACCGCTTCGGGTACTACGACCTCAACTTCGCCGAGGTCGAGCCGCCCCGCCGGATCGTAGCCGTCGGCCGCGGCGGCAAGTTCAACCGCATCAAGACGTTCCACCAGTGGACGCTGGAGCCCAACGCCGGCGGCACGCGCCTGGAGTACGTCTACGAGACCGAACCGCCGCTGCCCACCGATCGCTTCATCGAGGCGGTGAGCGGCCGCCGCGGCTGGTTTCGCCGCAACGGCGGCAAGGGCCTGCGCCGGCTGCGCAGCATCCTGGAGGAGAACCGCGATCGCGGCGTGCGGGCGACCATCGCCGGTCTAGACTGATGCGCCCGATGGTCCGCTCCGTCCTGCTCTGCCTGGCCGCCACAGCCGCCCTCGCCGCTGCCGGCTGCGGCAACAAGGAGGACTCGACGAACCTCGGCAGCACCGAGGGGATCTACGTCACGGTGGACGACCTCAAGTACCAGGTCCAGGTTTCGCGCATCCTCAACCCGGAGGACCGCGAGGATCAGGCCTATCTGATCGGGCTGCCCGCGGGCGAGGAGCCCGCGCGGGACGAGGTCTGGTTCGGCATCTTCATGCGCGTCGAGAACGACACGGAGCGGGAGCGGCCCGCCGCCGATCAGTTCAAGATCGTGGACACCCAGGGCGAGGAGTTCGAGCCCGTCGAGCTCGACACCGCGATCAACGTCTTCGACTACGAGCCGCGCCCGATCCCGGCCGGCGAGCTGCTGCCGAAGATCGGCTCGGCGGCCGCGGACAACACGATCCAGGGCGCGCTGGTCCTGTTCAAGGTCAAGACCGGCTCGCTCTACAACCGACCGCTCGAGCTCGAGATCCTGAGCCGCAGCGGCCACGAGTTCGACGCGACCGTCGACCTCGACGTTTAGGCTAGCCCAGCGCGGCCTGCAGCACGCGCTTCGCTACCGGCGCCGCGGTCTCGCCGCCCGCTCCCTGGCCGACCAGCAGCACGCCGACCGCGACGCGCGGCCGCCGGGCCGGCGCGTAGGCGGCGAACCAGGCGTCCGTGTCGGTGATGTCGTCGACCGGCGGCGTGTCTGGATCGGTCGGGTCGGGATCGTCGTTGGTGGTGTCGCGCAGCTCGGCGGTACCCGTCTTGCCGGCCACCTTGACGCCGGGGATCGCGGCGCCCACGCCCGTGCCCGACGTGACGACGGTGCGCATGTAGTCGCCCACGGTGTCGGCGACTGCGGCGGGGGTCGCCCGCGTGTGCTGCGGAGCGGCGCCCTTGCGCAGCGTCGGGCGGACGCGGCCGCCGTCGGCGGCGATCGCGGCCGCCACGCCGGCGATGTCGAGCGGCGTGGCGAGCACCTGGCCCTGGCCGATCGCCGTGGAGCCGACGGCCAGGTCGTCGCCGATCTCGGCCGCCGCGGGGATCGTGGAGCGCATCGCCCCGGCCAGCGCCGGGTCGCGGTTGAAGCCGAACGCCTCCGCCGCGGCGACGAGGCGCTTGGCGCCGAGCTTGGCGCCCATCGGGGCGAAGACCGAGTTGCAGGAGTGCGCGAAGGCGGCGCGCAGCGTGCCGCCGCACGACTCGCCGTGGGCGTTCGCGAGCCTGACGCCCTCCAGCACCGCGGCGGTCTGGACCGGGTACCTGCGGCCCTTCTCGGTGACGCCCGCCTCCAGCGCGCCGGCCAGCGTGACGATCTTGAACACCGAGCCCGGCGGCTGAGGGGCGGAGTAGGCGATGCCGGCGAGCGCGAGCACCTCGCCGTCGCGGGGCCGGATGACCGCCACGCCGCCGAAGCGGCCGGCGAGCGCCTCGACGGCCGCGCCCTGAACCTCGGGGTCGATCGTCGAGCGCACGCCGCTGGCGCGGCGCGGGGTCACCGACGCGAGCACCCGGTCGCCGGCGCGCAGCTCCCCGCCCGGGC
>JBPCNM010000458.1:0-6074 GCA_051001255.1 Solirubrobacteraceae bacterium | reverse complement strand
CTGCTCGCCCGCTCGCGCGACGAATCACAACGTGCGCTCGCCGCGGCGACCCCGAACGAGCGGACGGCATACATGCACTTCGCCGGACAGGGCCACTTCACAACCGCGGACGCGTATCTGGCCCGGTCTGAGCACGCGCGGGAACGAGAACGACGACGGATCGGCCGCGAGGAGCGTTCCGGCGCCCTCGCGGACCAGTGGACGGCGAGTCGCGACGGGAATCCGGAGATCGGGCGGGAACAGGTCGGGCTGGCAATGGGAGGCGGGGCGGATGGGTGATGGGGAGATTCGAGCGCTGGCGACGGTCACGCTGGACGTGCGCTCGCTCGATGCGGAGGCGATCGACCGGCTGGCGGAGCTGGTCGAGGCGCGGATCGCGGGACGGCGCGAGTCGCCTGCGGACCGACTGCTGTCGGTCGATGCCGTGGCTGAGCTGACCGGGTTGTCGCGGTCGCTGGTCTATCGGGAGATCGAGCGCGGGAATCTGCGGGCGTACAAGGTCGGGGCGCGGCTGAGGATCGACCCGGCGGCGGTGGCGAGCTGGAAGGAGCGCTGCCAGGTGAGGCCACGGTCGGCACCGCCGATCTATGAGCCGGTGACGCAGGCGCGCCGCCGTGGCGTGTCGAGTGTCTTCGTCGACAAGCTCGACGCGATCGAGCGGCAGGCCGGGCGGGCGGCGTGAAGATCCAGGCGTTGCCCGACGGGCGCTACCGGATCCGGTACTACGTTGCCGGGCACGGTTCGCCGAAGCGGCAGCGGACGTTCTCGCGCAGGAAGGATGCCGAGCGCTTCGCGGCCGAGATCGAGCGGCGCAAGGAGCTGAGCGAGCTGGTGCTGTTCGATCAGGCGAATCGCACCGTGGAGGAGCTGGCGACGGAGTGGTGGCGTCGGCATGTGGTGCCGAACCTGGCGGAGTGGACGCGGCGCGGCTACAAGCCGTTGCTGGCCAATCACGTGCAGCCGCGGCTGGGCTTCTACAAGCTGCGCGAGATCACGCCCGAGGTCATCGCGGACCTCCGCGCCGACCTGGAGTCGGCCGGCGTCGGGCGTCATGCGGTGCGCGTCTCGATGGTGATGCTGCAGAGCATGTTCAAGCACGCGATCCGGTGGCGCTGGGTACCGGGTCCGAACCCGGTGCAGCAGGTGGAGAAGCCGAGCGGCCGGCGCGAGCGCGCGATCGTGTGCCTGGCGCCGGCGCACGTCGAGGCGATCCGGACGTGGCTGATCGCCAACGACAAGCTCTACGCGGCGACGATGGTGTCGGTGATCGCCTATCAGGGGCTGCGCGCGCCCGAGGAGCTGCTGGCGGTCGAGGTGCGGCACGTGCGCGCGCGGACGCTGCTGGTCGAGCAACGCAACATCGACGGTGAGATCGTCGCCGGCCAGAAGGTCCGCGGTTTCCATCCGCGCGCGATCGATCTGCTGGAGCCGGTCAAGCGCGACATCAGCGCGTACTTGCTCGCGACGGGCATTCGCTCGGGTCTCCTGTTCCCGCGTGCGGACGGCGAGCCGTGGCGCTCGCACGATTGGAAGAACTGGACCCGGCGCGTCTGGCACGTGGCGCGCGAGGGCGCGGGTATCGAGTCGATGCCGCCGTACGACCTACGCCACGCGTGCGCCTCGCTGCAGGTCCGGGCGGGCACGTCGATCCCGGAACTGGCGGAGCAGATGGGGCACTCGGCGGCGATGACGCTGAACACCTACTCGCACGTGATCCGCGAGCTGAAGGGCGAGCCGGTCGTGTCGGCCGAGGAGCAGGTCGAGCGGGCTCGCCGGGAGCTACCGGGACGCTTTCGGGACGCCGGGGCTGAAGAGGCCGATGCGTCGTAGCGCCGCAAACCAAGGCGTAGAGCGGATGGCGAGACCCGGACTCGAACCGGGGACACCACGATTTTCAGTCGTGTGCTCTACCAACTGAGCTATCTCGCCGGGCGCGGACAGGCTATCGCGTCGCCGCCCACGCCATGAGCTGCGGGAGCGGGTCGATCGGGAGGGAGTCCTTCGACGAATACCACCCGTCCGGCCAGATCTCGAAGTGCACGTGCGGGCCCGACGATGCGCCGGTGCTGCCGACCTGCGCGAACTGCCGGCCGGCGCCGAGCGCGGCGCCCTCGACAGCGGTCACGGAGTCGGCCTTGAGGTGCATGAACACGTAGTCGCGGCCGTCGGCTCCGCGCAGGACCACGTAGTGCCCGGCGCCGCGCTTCTGGAACGCGACCCAGTAGACGAGACCGGCCACGGGGGCGAGCAGCGGCGTGCCCTCGGGCGCCGTGACGTCCTGGCCCTGGTGCACGTGGCCGTCGCGCCGGGCACCGAAGCGCGCGTCCTCGCCGCCGAAGGCATACGGGCCCTGCACGGGGAACACGCCGGCGGTGGACGCGGCCGGCGGCGGCGGGACCTGCACGGTGAGGCGTACGCGGCCCGATGCCGTCGCGGTGCGGTGGAGCGCGTGGCCGGCATCGTCGACCGCGTGCAGCGCGACCGCGTACTCGCCGCCGGGGAGCTCGCCCTCCGCGGGCGTCCACGCGTAGGTGTGGCGGCGTCCCGTGCGCTTGTAGCCCAGTCGCAACCGCGTCGTCGGCGCGGGCGCGCCGCTCCGGGTCAGCTCGATCCGCACGCGCACCTGGCGCATCCGGCCGTCGACGCGGAAGCTGAACGTGGCCGGCGTGCCGGGCCGCAGCGTCGCCGGGGCGACCGTGAACGCGCGCGCGACCGGATGCGCAAGGCGGGAGGACCGGCGAGCCTTCTGGAGCGGCTGGCCGTAGCTCACGCCGCCGCTGAGCGACGGCGCGGCGGTGCCGCCGGTGCGGTGACCGGCGGCCTGCACGGTGGCGGGCGCGGCGAGCGTCAGCGCACAGACCAGGAACGGGAGGCGGCGCATGGCCCGGAAAGTTTCGGCCCGGCGCCGGACGGCCTCCAGCGCTGAATGCGATCGTGCGGTCCTAGCTATAGCTAGGAGCGCTCGGAGGCCAGCATCCGGCCGAGCAGCTGCGCCGCCCCCAGCTTGGACAGCGGCTCGTTGAGGTTCCCGCACTTGGGCGACTGCACGCACGACGGGCAGCCCTTCTCGCACGGGCACTCGCTGATCAGCCGGTGCGCGTCGTCGACCAGCGCGTCGAACGCGAGAAACCCCCGCCGCGTGATGCCGATGCCGCCGGGATGCCCGTCGTAGATGAAGATCGTCGGCCCACCGGTCTGCGGGTGCAGGTTGGTCGACAGCCCGCCGATGTCCCAGCGATCGCACATCGCCAGCAGCGGCAGCACCGCGATCTGCGCGTGCTCGGCCGCGTGGAGCGCGCCGAGCAGCTGGTCGAGGGGAAGGCCGCCGGACACCACCGCGTCGGGCAGCTCGTACCACAGCGCCTGGGTGGAGAAGGAGGACCGGGGCAGGTCGAGGCCGACGAGGTCGAGCACCTCGTGGTCGCTCAGCCGCCGCGTCTGGTAGGCGACCACCTGCTCGGTCACCGCGACGGTCCCGACCGAGAACCGCACACCGAGCCACTCGCGCCGGTCGTCGAGCCGCTCGATGTACATGTCCGTCTCGCGCTTGGCCTGCGTGTACCAGTCGCCCTCGAACGGCGTGACAAGCGCCCGCCGCAGCTCGAGGTCGAGCTGCGTCACCTCGAACGCGCGGCCGCCGTGCAGGTACACGGCGCCCGCGTGCGTCGTGTTGAACGCGCGGCCGCCGTCGACCGTCCCGAGCAGCTCGCCGGAGCTCACCTCCACGATCGAGAAGCCGTCGCGCCCGGTCGAGCGCAGCGAGACGGCGCCCGCGGGGTACTCCCCGGCGTGGCGCGGCACGAACGTGCCGCCCGGCCGCCGCCGCAGCTCGCCAGCCGCCTCCAGCCGCTCGGCGGTCAGCGCCAGCCCGGGCCCGAACCACTCGGCGTCGGCCGGCTCCAGGGGCCCCTCGTGCGCGGCGCAGAGCACGTGCGCGGCATGGATGTGCTCGTTGTCGGGGTCGAGGATCGCCGCTTCGACGGGCCGGTCCAGGAACTCATCCGGATGACGGCAGAAGAACTGGTCCAGCGCGTCCTCGCCCGCCACGTAGACCGCCAGCCCGCGCCCGCGGCGCCCCGCCCGGCCCCACATCTGGCGCAGCGACGCGACCGTCCCCGGGAACGTGACGCAGATCGCCGCGTCGAGCGAGCCGATGTCGATCCCGAGCTCGAGCGCGTCCGTCGAGACCACGCCGAGCAGCTCGCCGTCGACCAGCCGGCGCTCGAGCTCGCGCCGTTGTTGCGGCGTGTAGCCGGCGCGGTAGGGCGCGATCCGCTCGGCCAGCTCGCCGCGTCCGGAGTCTTCCAGCGCGAGCTGCGCGAACCTGGCCATCAGCTCGACCGCCTTGCGCGACTTCATGAACACGATCGTGCGCGCTCCCTCACCGACCAGCTGGGCCAGCAGGTCGGCGGCCTCGGCCAGCGCGGAGCGCCGGATGTTGAGCTGGTCGCCTGTGCCCGCCGACGAAGTCGGCTGGGTATCGACGATCGGCGGGTTCCACATGGCGATCGTCTTCCGCGCGCCGGGCGAGCCGTCGCGCTCGACCACGGTGACGTCGGGCAGCCCGGTCAGCCGCTCGGCGAGCTCGCCCGGGTTGGCGATCGTGGCGCTGGCGAGCAGGAAGCGCGGCTCGGTCCCGTAGGCCGCCGCGATCCGGCGCAGCCGTCGCAGCACGTTGGCGACGTGGGAGCCGAACACACCGCGGTAGACGTGCGCCTCGTCGACGACGACCACCGCGAGGTTCGCGAACACGTCGCCCCACGCCCGGTGGTTGGGCAGGATCCCCAGGTGCAGCATGTCGGGGTTGGTGAGGATCACGTTGGCCTTGCGGCGGATCTGGGCGCGCTGCTCGCGCGGCGTGTCGCCGTCGTAGATCGCCGGCCGGGCCCGCGCGACGCCGAGCGCGTGCAGCGAGCGTGCCTGGTCCTGGGCGAGCGCCTTCGTCGGGTACAGGTACAGCGCGCGGGCGCGCGCGTCGCGGCACAGCGTGTCGAGCGTCGGCAGCTGGAAGCAGAGCGACTTGCCGCTCGCGGTGCCCGTGGTGACGATCGTCGTGCCGGCCCAGGCGGCGTGCAGCGCCTCTGCCTGGTGCGACCACAGCCGCTCCACGCCACGCGCCAGCAGCGCGTCGGCGACCTCGCGATGCAGCTCCTGCGGCAGCGCGACGGCTCGCGCCGGACGCCGGTTCTGCGCCGTCTGCATGACCAGCCGCTCGTCCTCGCGGCCGGCGGCCAGCAGCGCGTCCCAGGGCTCGATGTCGCGGACTACGGCCATCCGCGACCAACACTAGACGGAGCCCTACGGCAGGCGGCCGAACCAGACCAGCGACAGCGCGCCACCCACCACCAGCAGCACGAACGCCCCGCCCGCGAAGGCGACGGTGACCTCGCGCTGCTCTGGCCGCGACGTCAGCCGCGTTCCGATCCGGCTGTAGATCTGCTCGGCGTCCTTGGTGCTGACCGCCTCGAAGAAGCGCCCGCCGGTCTCTCGCGCGATCTGGCGCAGCGTCTCCTTGTCGGGGGGCACCGGGATGGTCTGCGTGAAGCCGAACGGGTCCTGCTGGACGACCTCCCCGCTGTCGGTCCCGAGCGCGATCGCGTAGATCGGGATGCTCGCCCGCTTGGCCTGCGCGGCGACCTCGAGCGGGTCGTTGACGCCCAGCGTGTTCTTGCCGTCGGAGAGCAGCACGATGATCGCCTGCAGCTTGCGCGTGCCCGTGCCGTCCTGGGTCGGCACGGGCGTCTGCGCTGTCTGCAGGCCGCGCGCGAGACCGTCGCCCATCGCGGTGCCGCCGTCGGCCACCATCCGCTCCAGCGCGCCCGATACCGCGCCGCGGTCGGTGGTCGGCGCCACGACCTGCTCGGCGTAGTCCGAGAAGGTCACGAGCCCGAGGCGGAAGTTGTCGGGCGTCTTGTCCACCAGCACCTTGGCCGAGTTGACCGCCGCGGTCAGGCGGTCGGGCTCGACGTCTTCGGCGCGCATCGAGCCCGAGACGTCGTTGACGAGCACCACGGTCGCGGCCCGCTGCGGCGCCGCGACGCTGCGCTGAGGCCGTGCGACGGCAAGAATCATCG
>JBPCNM010000457.1:0-7739 GCA_051001255.1 Solirubrobacteraceae bacterium | reverse complement strand
GCGACGACCGACCAGGGCGAGCGCGCCGCGGCTCAGGGACTCGCTCACGCCGTCCGTGGCATCGCGCAGTCGCTTTCACTCGAGCTCGCGCCGGGCACGCGCGTGAACGCCGTGCTGTGCGACGAGTCGAGAACGCCCGACGACGCCCTCGCGCTGCTCTCCGGCTCCGACGGCGGCTTCATCACCGGCTCGACGATCGACCTGACGGGGGCCGCGTGACCGTGCTGGTGACCGGGGCCGCGGGAGCGATCGGCGCGGCGATCGTGGCGCGACTGCTCGAGGACGGTCATGGCGTGATCGCCCACGACCTGCGGACGCCCGCAGCCGACCGGGCGCCCGGGTCGGTCATGCCGATCAGCGGTGATCTGGCCGATGGCGGCGGTCTCGGCGCTCAGCTCGAGGAGGTCGGCCAGGAGCTGGACGCGATCATCGCCGCCCACGGCGTCGACGGCTCCGGAGCCCTCTGCGACCTCGACGACGCCTTCGTGCGCAGGGTCCTGCGGATCAACGCCGCGTCGGTCCCTGCGCTGCTGACGGCAGTACGTCCGCATCTGCGTCGACCGGCGGTGTTCGTGGTCGTCGGTTCGCAGGCCGGGCTCGTGGGCGAGCCGAACAATGCCGCCTACTGCGCGTCCAAGTTCGGCGTGCACGGGTGGGCGCTCGCTGCATCCGACGAGGACGTCGCCGTGCGGGTCCTTGCCCCCGGCTGCACCGAGAGCCCGCTGCTCTACGACGCGCAGGCACGCTTCGCCGCTGCCCGAGGAGTCTCCGTCGAGCACTTCGTCGACGAGCGGCGCGCGCGCATCCCGCTGCGGCGCTTCGCGACCGCTCGGCAGACGGCGGCGGCCGCCGTCTATCTCGCCGGGCTCGACGGCCCGCGTCCGGCGCTGCTCGCGGCGACGGGCGGGGAGGTGCTCCGGTGAGCGAGCTCCCGTTCGACGCCGCCCGCCTGGATGCGCTGCTCGCCGATCACGGTGTCGACGTGCTGCTGGCGACCTCGCCTCACAGCACACGCCACCTGCTCGGCGGCTATCGGTTCTTCCTGTACGACAAGCTGCCCTCGATCGGGCTCACCAGCTACGTGCCGGTGTTGGCGTACGTGCCCGGACGCCGCGACCAGGCGTTCTACGTCGGAGCCGGAAACGAGGACTGGGGGACCAGGGCCGCGCCGATCTGGCCGGAGGTCCACAACGTGTCGTGGGGGGCCGGGGACGCCGCAGCGCACGCCGCCGGCCTGCTCCGCCGACGCGGTCTCGACGGCGCACGCATCGGTGTCGAAGCGGCGTACCTGCCCGCCGAAGCCCTGCAGGCGCTGCTGACGGCGCTGCCCGCGGCCCAGATCGTCGACGCGGCCGAGCCGCTCGAGGCGCTGCGAGCCGTCAAGACGGCGGACGAGCTCGACCTGATCCGCCGGTCGGCGAACGCCAACGTGGACGCGATGCTCGCCACGTTCGCGGCCGTCCGGCCCGGTGAGACGACGGCGCGAATCGCCGAGCGGCTGCGCGTGGAACAGACCGCGCGCGGACTCGACTACGCGTACTGCCTCATCGCAGCCGGGCCGCGGCACGACCGCGCACCATCCGACCAGCGGGTCGGAGTCGGCGACATCGTGTCGCTGGACTCCGGCACGAGCTACCGCGGCTACGTCGCCGACTGCGTGCGCATGGGCGTCGTCGGCGAACCGACGGACCGCATGCTCGAGCTGCTGGCCGAGGTCGACGAGGTGCAGCAGGCCGTGCGCGCGGCGATCCGAGCGGGACGGCGGGGCGGGGACCTGTTCGAGGTCGCCCGCGAGGAGATCGCTCGAACGCAGTCCCGGGATCGCGCGTCCTTTCTCGTCCACGGCACCGGGCTGTTGACGCATGAGGCGCCGCGCCTGACCGCCACGGGATCGCCGCGGTACCCCGCCGCGCACGCCGACGATCCGTTGGCGGCGGGGATGGTGCTCTCGGTCGAGACCCACATCGCCGATCCCGAGGTCGGGTTCGTCAAGCTCGAGGACACGGTGATCGTCACCGACGACGGCCCCGAGGCCGTCGGCGACCACGAACGGGGCTGGAATGTCATCCCGACCTGAGCCCGCCGTTCGCCCGCGCACGCTCGACCAGCTGCTCGACCACGCGCCCGCACCGCTGATCCTCCCGGACGCGCGAGCCACCATCGCCGAGGAGAACCGCTCGAGGCGGACCCGGATCGTCGTGCTGGACGACGATCCCACCGGGACCCAGACGGTCAGCGGTGTGCCGGTTGTCATCGAGCCCGGCGACGAGGACCTGCGCTGGGCGCTCGAGCATCCGAGCGGGACGGCCTTCGTCCTGACGAACTCGCGCGCGCGCTCGTCAGCCGACGCGCAGGCCCTCGGCGCCGACCTGGGTCGCCGGTTGGCGGGTCTGGCGTCAGAGCTGGAGGTCGATCTGCGCTGCATCAGTCGCAGCGACTCGACGTTGCGGGGACACTTCCCGGCCGAGACCGACGCGCTGGCCGACGGCCTCCGCTCCGGCGGGAAGTCGGCGGCCGACGGTGTCCTGCTGTGTCCGTGCTTCCTGGAGGCGGGGCGCGTGACCGTCGACGACGTGCACTGGGTGCGCGACCACGACGGTCGCTACGTCCCGGCCGCCCGGACCGAGTTCGCACGCGACCTCACGTTCGGCTACGTCAGCGAGGACCTTCCCGCGTGGGTGCGCGAGCGCTACGGCGACCGCTCGATCGACGTGCGGTCGGTCTCGCTCGCCGACATCCGTCGCGGAGGGCCCGAGCGGGTGGCGGAGATCCTCGAAGCGGCTCCCCGGGGAGCAGTCGTCATCGGCAACGCGGCGCACGACGCAGATCTCGAAGTCCTCGTCCTCGGTCTTCAGGAGGCCGAGCGGCGCGGGCGTCGCATGCTGTACCGGACCGCGCCCTCGTTCGTCGGCGTACGCGGCGGCCTTCCGCGTCGACCACCGAGCGCAGGGATCGCGTCGGGCGACCGGGGTCTCGTCGTCGTCGGCTCCCACACCTCGCTGACGACCCGGCAACTCGACCACGCGATCGAGGCGCACGGGCTGAGCGTGGTCGAGCTCCCGGTCGCAGAGATCCTCGGCGACGGCGGCGACCGTTGCGTGGAACGGTCGGCCGACGTCGTTGCACGCGGCCTGCGATCCGGGCACGTCGCGCTGGCGACGAGCCGCGTGTTGCAAGCCGGCCGCGACAGCGCCGACAGCTTGTCGGTCAGCGTCCTCATCAGTCGGGCACTCGCGCGCACCGTCGCGCTGGCGGTCGCGCAGCGGGAGCCGTCGTGGGTTCTCGCCAAGGGCGGCATCACATCGCACGACGTCGCGCGGTACGGGCTTGGAGCACACCGGGCGGAGGTCGCCGGCCAGCTCTTCGAGGGCATGGTCTCGACCTGGCTGCTGGAGCGCGACGGCGACCGACCACGGCTCCCCTACGTGGTCTTCCCCGGCAACGTCGGTGCTGAGCGCCATCTCGCGCTCGCCATGGACGCTCTACTCGACAAGGAGGGCTGATGCTCGAACGAGGCACCAGCGCGTTGCAGGACGCGTGGGCGAACGGCTGGGCGCTCGCGGCGTTCAGCGTCTATGACCTCGTGCAGGCGCGTGCGACCTGCGATGCGGCCGAGGCTGAGGGCACGCCGGTCGTTCTCCAGGCCGGCAGCAGCGCCTTCCGCGGACCCGGACGGGCGCCGCTGGCAGCCCTGGCCCGCGCCACGGCCGAGAGCAGTCCGGCGCGGGTCGGCCTGCATCTCGATCACAGCACCGAGCTCGAGGAGATCCGTGCGTGTCTGCAGGCCGGCTACAGCTCGGCGATGTTCGACGGCTCGGCGCTCGGGTTCGACGACAACGTGCGGCTGACGCGTCAGGTCGTGGCGGAGGCGCACGAGCAGGGCGCCTGGGTTGAGGCGGAGCTGGTGGGCTTCGGCGGCGACGAGGACCGCTCTGTCACCGGCTCCGCGCCGGTGAGCATGACCGACCCCGACGACGCCGCACGGTTCGCAGCGCTCACCCGCGTCGACGCGCTCGCCGTCGCGATCGGCAACGTCCACGGGATGACGGCTGAGCCGGTTCACCTGGACCTGGACCGTCTCGAGGCGATTCGCGCACGCGTCGACGTCCCGCTCGTGCTCCACGGGGCCTCCGGGCTGGCCGACGACGATGTGCGCGCCGCCATCGCGCTCGGGGTGGCGAAGATCAACGTCAACGCGGAGCTGCGGCGGGCCTACCTCACGGCCGCGCGCCAGGCGCTGGCAGCACGTGATGACGACGACCTTGCCGGCCTGCTGGCGACCGTCACGGCCGCGGTCGGCCGAGCGGCCCGCGGCAAGATCGCGGTGTACGGCGGGCCTGGGCGCCCCGCCGCCGACGAACGGAGGATGGCGGCATGAAGCGGCGCGAACTGGCCGAGCGCGTGCTCGGCGACGAGCCCGTCCAGGGCCTCATCGTGAAGATGCCCGCGCCCTCGATCGTCGAGATGGCGGCGTACGCCGGGTTCGACTTCGTGTTGATCGACGCCGAGCACGGGGTCGCCGACGGCGCGGAGCTCGAGCACCACATCCGTGCCGCGGATGCCGCCGGGGTCCCGTCCGTCGTGCGGGTCGGCGATCTGAGCGCCATCGACATCCTCCGCGCCCTCGACGCCGGCGCGACCGGCGTCGTCATCCCGCACGTCGGCGACGCGGAGGCGGCGACCAAGGCGGTCCGGTGCGCCCACTACCCGCCGTTCGGCACCCGAGGATTGGCGGTGAGCACCAGGGCGGGCCACCAAGGTGGGCTGGCGCTGCGCGAGCACCTTGCCCGGGCCGATCGGACGACGCTCGTCCTCGTGCAGGTCGAGGACGCCGACGCCGTGACGCACATCGACGAGATCGTCGACGTGGACCGCCTTGACGGCGTCTTCCTGGGGCCGACCGACCTGTCGATCTCGCTCGGCCATCCCGGCGCGCTCGACCATCCGGCGGTCGCCGCCGCGATCGACCGAGTGACCGATGCGGTGGTGAGCCGCGGCGCCCCGGCGCTGTGCGTGCTCGCGCAAGACGAGGAGGACCGGGCCGCTTGGCTGGCGCGCGGCGCACGCATCGTCCTGTTCGCGGCGCACAGCCTCTTCAACGGGCGCCTCCGCGAGGTGGCGGCCGGCTCCTGGTCAGATGTCTCCGCACGCGACGGGGCCGACGGGCGCATCGCCCTCGACCGTCAGAGCCCTGGTAGGCCGTCATGACCACCTCTCACGCCGACACCTCGTCGGTGCTCCAGCGGTTCCGGCTCGACGGGCGCCGGGCGCTGATCACCGGCGCTGGTCAGGGCATCGGACGCGCTTTCGCGCATGCGCTGGGTGAGGCCGGTGCGGCGGTGGCCATCATCGACCTCGACGGCGAGCGCGGTGCGCGCGTCGCCGACGAGCTGCGCGACAAGGGCGTGGAGAGCTTCGCCCTCGCCGTCGATGCGACGGCGGACGGGGCTCCCGAGGAGATGGTGCAAGCGGTCATCGAGCGCTGGGGCGGCCTCGAGATCGCCATCAACAACGCCGGCGTGAACCCGAGCGCGGCCGCCGAGGACACCACGCCCGAGCAGTGGGATCTCGCCTTCCGACTCAACACCCGTGCCGTGTTCCTCGGCTGCCAGGCGCAGGCCAGGATCATGTTGAAGGCCGGCTACGGCAAGATCGTCAACACCGCCTCGATGTCGGCGATCATCGTGCCGCATCCACAGAAGCAGGCGGCCTACAACGCGTCCAAGGGTGCGGTGGTCAACCTGACGCGCTCCCTCGCCGCCGAGTGGGCCGATCGCGGTGTCCGCGTGAACTGCATGTCTCCGGGGATCATCAGCACGCCGCTGATTCAGGAGTCCAAGGAGCTGGCGCCACTGGTGAGCCGGTGGCTCGACATGATCCCGATGCGGCGGCTGGGCGACGTCGCGGACCTCGAGGGTGGCATCGTCTACCTCGCCTCCGAGGCCTCTGACTACATGACCGGCCACAACCTCGTGCTCGACGGAGGCCAGACGCTGTACTAGTGCCCCGTCTCGTGACGACTAGAACGGATTCCGCACAGCGCCATCCTGGCCGAGCGCCTCGCGCAGGCGCCGGTGCGCACGCTCCATGTGAGCGTGCATCGTCGCCCGCGCAGCCTCCGGATCGCGCGCGGCGATCGCATCCACCACGGCCGCATGGACCTCGAGCGAGCTCTCGGTCTCGCCCGCGTGCTCGAGCACCCGGCTGGCCCAGGTCCGCAGCAGCGAGCGGAGACTCGTCACGAGGTTCACGAACACCTGATTGCCGCTCATCTGCGCGATGTGGAGGTGGAACGCGACGTCGGCCTCCACGTAGGCCGGCACGTCGTCAGCGGCCGCGCGCATGGCCTCGAAGCGCTGCTGCAGCTCGGCGAGCCCGGTCTCGTCGGCCCGGGCGGCGGCCAAGCCCGCGACTGCCGTCTCGATCTGGGCGCGCGCCTCGAGGAGGTCCTCGACGTTCTTCTCGCCGAGGAGGAGTCCCCACTCGATCACCTGAGGGAGGAGATCAGAGCCGCCCCGCGACAGATACGTGCCGTCGCCTTGCCGCACGTCCAACAATCCGAGCAGGTTGAGCGACTTGATCGCCTCCCGGACCGATCCTCGCCCAACTCGAAGCGCTTCCGCCAGCTGGCGTTCGGAGGGGATCTTCGAGCCCGGCTCGACCTCGCCTGAGAGGAGGAAGCCCAGTAGGCGCCGGGTGATCTCGGCGACCGGCGGCTCGCGCGGCATGATGCGAAGACTGTCCGGAAGCGGTTGGGACACTGTGAGATGCGCTACGAGGAGGCGGTCGTCCACATGGTCCGTTGCCGGTGGTCGACCGGCTGACCGATGATAGCCGCGCTCGCCGACACCGCAATGACCGACCCGGGGCTTCTCACCTCAGCGGCGATTCCGCCTGTGGTTGCGGCTGTTGCGGTTCGAGCGGTGGATCGCCTCGAACTCCTCCAGCGAGCGGCCCGAACCGACGGCGACGCAGGTCAGCGGCGACTCCGCGCGGTGCGCGGGCATCTGGGTCTCGTCGCGCAGGCGCTCGTCGAGACCCTGCAGCAGCGATCCGCCGCCCGCGAGCATGATCCCGCGGTCCATGATGTCCGAGGCGAGCTCGGGCGGCGTGCGATCGAGCGTCTCCTTGATCGCGTCGATGATCTGCACGAGCGGCTCCTCGAGCGCCGCGCGGACCTCCTCGGAGGTGAGCACGACCGTCTTGGGCAGCCCGGACACGAGGTCGCGGCCGCGGATCTCTGCCTGCACCTCCTCCTCCAGCGGGTAGGCGGAGCCGATCTCCAGCTTGACCTCCTCGGCGGTCTGCTGGCCGATCAGGAGCTTGTACTCCTTCTTGACGTAGTTGATGATCGCCTCGTCGAGCTCGTCGCCGCCGACGCGGATCGACTGCGAGACGACGATGCCGCCGAGCGAGATCACCGCCACCTCGGAGGTGCCGCCGCCGATGTCGACGACCATGTTGCCGGTCGGCTCCCCGACGGGCAGCCCGGCGCCGATCGCGGCGGCCATCGGCTCCTCGATCAGGTACGCCTGGCGCGCGCCGGCCGAGAGGCAGGCCTCCTCCACCGCGCGCTTCTCCACCCCGGTGACGCCCGAGGGCACGCAGACCACCACGCGCGGGTGCGCCCAGCGGTTCTGGTGCACCTTCTGGATGAAGTGGCGCAGCATCTCCTCGGTCACGTCGAAGTCGGCGATCACGCCGTCCTTGAGCGGCCGGATCGCCGAGATCGTCCCCGG
>JBPCNM010000456.1:0-7834 GCA_051001255.1 Solirubrobacteraceae bacterium | reverse complement strand
CGTGGTGGTGACGGGCCACGACGAGGCCGACCTCGGACATCCCCATGCGGTCGGCGAGCTTTACGCACGGGCGATCCCCGGCGCCGAGCTCGCGTCTGGGGTGCCGTGCGCCTCGCCGCTCGCGTGGCAGGGCGGGCAGCTCTCCAAGGTGGTCGCGGACCTCGCCGCGCGCGTCGCGGCTTGAGCGCTCAGCGCTCGAGCGGCTCCATCCGCGCCATCAGCGCCAGCGCGCACTCGACCACGGTGTCGCGGTCGTAGGTGATCGCGAACGACCACTCGTCATCGCCCGTCTCGCGCACGACGAAGCACGCCGCGAAGTCGGGCGCGAGCACGACGAGCGTGCCGGTGCCGGCCAGGGGATCGTCCGGCGCCAGCTTGCCGCCGCGCACGCCGGTGCCGGCGAACGCCGCGCCCGCGTTGAGCACGCCGACGAACGCGAGGCGGTCGGGCAGCCAGCCGTAGCGCGCCACCGAGCCGGCGCCGTACCGGTCGTCGGAGAGCGACACGAGCAGCATCGCGGTCTGGCCGATCTCGGCCGCCTGGTCGACGAGCACGCGCGCCGCGCGCATCGCGAGCTCCCGCGTGGAGGTGCCGGGCCGGCGCCAGTTCGTGACGCGCTCCCACGGCGTCGCCCCGAACGGATCGCCGCCGCCGCCTGGGAGCCGCAGCGCCCGGCCCGCCGGCGGCAGCGTCTCCGGCAGCGCGCCCGGCGGCCCGAGCAGGTATCCCTGCCCGAGCGTCGCGCCGAACACACGCGCCGTGGCGAGCTGCTCGTCGGAGTCGATCCCCTCCGCCAGCACGGTCGCCCGCCCCCGCTCGGCCTCCGCGCCGACCGCGGTCACGATGCGGGCGAGGTCCTCGGTCGAGCGCTTGGCGAGCAGCCGCAGGTCGAGCTTGATGACGTCCGGATACAGGAGCGGCATCAGCGCGAGCGAGCGCGAGTCGGCGCCAACGTCGTCGAGCGTGATGCCCCAGCCCGCCCCGCGCAGGCGCGTGAGCGCGCGCAGCATCGCCTCCGGACGGGCCATCAGCGCCCGCTCGGTGACCTCGACCAGCAGTGTGAAGCGGGTCGACGGCCGCTCGGGCGAGCTGGCGTCGAGCGTCTCGGGGTCGGCGTTGAGGAAGAGCGAGAACGGCGCGTCGAGGCCGTGGTCGGCGGCGACGCGCAGCGCGGCGTCGCGGGTGGCGAGGTCGAGCGCCAGCAGGCTGTCCTCACGCCGGGCCGCCGCGAGCATCGCCTCGGCGGAGTGCAGCTCGCCGTGCTCGGAGCCACTGCGCATGAGCGCCTCGTAGCCGACCACCGCGCCGTCGCGCAGATCGACGATCGGCTGGAAGACGGGCCGCAGGTCAAGCTCGTCGACCGGTCCGAGCGTCACCTCGGCGCTGCGCGGGCCCATGGACCGTCATCTAATCGGAGTGAGTGGCACAACGCTACTGCTGGGCGTAGCCTGCTGACCGTGCCGTCCCCGTCGACCCTCGCCGCGTTCGCGGCCGCCGCCTTCGCGCTGGTGGCCCTGCCGGGGCCGAACATGATGTACCTGCTCGCGCGGACCGTCTCCGAGGGACGGCGGGCGGGGGTGCTCTCGGCGCTCGGGACCGAGTCGGGAACGCTCGTGCACATCACCGCCGCCGCGGTCGGCCTGTCGGCGCTGCTGGCCTCCTCGGCGGCCGCCTTCGCGTTCGTGAAGTACGCCGGCGCCGCCTACCTGATCTACCTCGGCGTCCGTGCGCTGCTGGCGCGCGAGCCGGCCGACGGCACCGCGATGCCGTCCGCGCCCGCCGGCGCCCACGTGTACCGCCAGGCGGTGCTCGTCCAGGTGCTCAACCCGAAGGTGGCGATCTTCTTCCTCGCCTTCCTGCCGCAGTTCATCGACCCCAACCGCCCGGCCGCCACGCAGATCGTGGTGCTGGGCAGCGTGCTCGCGACGATCGGGCTGCTCATCGGCGTCGCCACCGCGCTGGCCGCGGGCTCGCTCACGCAGCGAATGCGGGCCCGCTCAGGCGGCGGGCGGCCGTGGGGACGGTGGGCGAGCGGCTCGGTCTACCTCGCGCTCGGCGTCTACGCCGCGCTCAGCCCGGCGCACCGCGCCGCCCGGTGAGCGGCTCGCGCGATCGACGCGGTCTGGAGCCGTCCGCGCCTCGTCATCCGGCTCGGCGAGCGCTAGCTTCTTCTCCACGATGACGACCGCCCTGCCAGAAGACCAGCGTCTGATCAACCTCTCCGCCAAGGCCTACGAGCACCCGGCCGACCGCGCCGCCACCGCGGCGCTGCAGTCGATCCCGGCGCTCGACCTCGTGGTGCGCAAGCTGATCGAGTTCGGCTACGAGCGGGCGTACCGCCAGCAATTCCTGGCCGCGTCGGTGCGGCTGGGGGAGGACCAGCTGCCGCAGGTCTGGGCGGATTGGAACGCGGTCTGCGCGCGGCTTGACCTGCCCGAGCGCTACGAGCTCTACCTGACCCAGTTCCCGGTCGCGAACGCCGCGGCGATCGGCTCGGGCACGCCGATGGTGATCGTGAACTCCCGCACCGTCGAGCTGCTCGACGCGCTCGAGCTGCGGACCGTGCTCGGCCACGAGGCCGGTCACATCCTGTCCGACCACGTCCTCTACATCACGGCGTTGCACATCCTGATCCGGCTCACGGGCGCCGCGCGGCTGCCGGTGATCGCCGGGCTGCCGTTGATGGCCGTCCAGCTCGCGCTGCTGGAGTGGTATCGCGCGGCCGAGCTGTCCTCCGACCGCGCCGCGACGTTGGTCAACCGCGACCCGCTCGTCACCTGCCGCACGCTGATGGTCCTCGCCGGCGGGACGTCCTCGCGCACGCTCGACCTCGACGCGTTCATCCGCCAGGCCGGCGACTACGAGGACTGGAGCTCGGGCTGGGACCGGCTCAACCGGATGCGCGCGGACCTGTTCCTCACCCACAGCCATCCGGTGCGGCGCGTCAAGGAGGTCATGGCCTGGGTGCAGTCGGGCGAGTACGACCGGATCGCCGCCGGCGAGTACCCGACGCGCGACCAGCAGGCCGATGCGCGCAAGGAGGCCGGCGAGGCCGTCGAGTTCTACAAGGAGCGCTTCCGCAGGATCTTCGGCGAGTTCGGCGCCGATCGGGTGCAGGGCAAGGCGGCTGACGCGGCCGGCAAGCTGAGCGGCTGGCTCAAGCCGAACCGCGGCGAGACCGACCCCGAGTAGGCGCGCCGTGGGGGCCGCGCACGCCCATCCTCAGAGCCACGGTCACGCCCATACGCACGCGCCGGCGCCGGACGCCGACCGGCGCTGGCTGAGCGTCGCGCTCGGCCTGATCGGAGCGTTCATGGCCGTCGAGGTGGTGGCCGGCGTGCTGGCCGACTCGCTTGCGCTGCTCTCCGACGCCGCCCACATGCTCACCGACGCGGGCTCGCTCGGCCTCGCGCTCGTGGCGGCGCGGCTCGCGGCGCGCCCGCCCGGCGGCCGGTTCACGTTCGGGCTCGGGCGCGCCGAGATCCTCTCCGCGCAGGTCAACGGCGCGTCGCTGCTGGTGCTGGCGGGCGTGATCGCGTGGGAGGCGGTGCAGCGCCTCGGCGACCCACCGGCCGTCGACGGGGCGATCGTCCTGGTCGTGGGCCTCGCCGGCGCGGGGGTCAACGTCGGAGCCGCCTGGGCGCTCTCGCGTGCCGAGCGGCGCTCGCTCAACGTGGAGGGCGCTCGCGCGCATGTGCTGGCCGACCTCTACGCGTCGCTGGGCGCCGCGCTCGCCGGTCTGCTCGTGCTCACCGCGGGCTTCGAGCGCGCGGACGTCGTCGTCGCGCTGCTGGTCGCCGCGTTGATGGTCCGCTCGGCCTTCAGCCTCCTGCGCCAGGCAACGCGCGTGCTGCTCGAGGCCGCGCCGCCCGGCGTGGACCCGGACGCGATCGGGCACGCGCTCGCGGCGCACCCCGGCGTGCGCGAGGTCCACGACCTGCACGTGTGGCAGGTCACGTCGGGCTTCGCCGCGCTCTCCGCGCACGTCCTGGTCCCGCCCGGCGAGGACTGCCACGCGCGCCGGGCCGAGCTCGAGCGCCTGCTGGCCGAGCGCTTCGGGCTCGAGCACACCACGCTGCAGGTCGAGCACGAGTCCGGCGGTGCGCTGCTCGACATCGGCCGGTAGCAGGCCCCCCCCCAATCAGGTGCGGCGCTTGCCCTCTGGCGCCCGGCCGTGCGGCGGGTCAGGCGCCGCGTCCGCGCTCAGGAAGCGGCGTCAGGCGCCGATCATCTGCGGTGATGGTCGACGACCTGAAATTGACCTGGCTCTGCCCTTCAACGCTGCACCGCGAGCGGCTGATGGACATGGAGCAGAGGATGGCAGGGCCACGCAAGGCGATGTACGGCGCCGCGGCCCTGCTGTTCGTGCTGGGCGGGCCGTGGCTTGGACCGGCCTGCCTGGTCCCGCTGCTCGGCGGGCTCGTCGGTCTCGTGGTGCTCAAACCGCGCATCGCGACGGCCGAGCGGCCCGAGTACGTGATCGCCGGCACGGCCATCAACGCGCAGATCATGATCGCGATCGGCATTGCGCTGAGCGGTGGCCCGCAGAGTCCGGCCATTCCGATCCTGCTGCTTCCGCTCGTGACGTTGTGCGCCCGGTTCTCGCTTCGGGGCGTGTTGGCGGGAGTCGCGCTCACGCTCGTACTGCTCCTCGCAGGCACGGTGGGGGTGGATCCCCGTGGTTTCCTGGACGATCCGACCTTCGTGCTGGCCGGGGTGTGCGCGACCGTGGGAGTCCTCGGCTTCTGCAACGCGCTGGTGGGATCGGACATCGACCAGCGCGCGGCTGCGATCGTCGACCCGCTCACCGGCCTGCTCAACCGCAAGGCGCTCATGTCGCGCTTCGCTGAACTCGCTCACCAGGCGCGGCTGACCGGCGGTCCGGTGGCGATGATCATCTGCGATCTCGACGACTTCAAGCTCATCAACGACGAGCACGGCCACGGGTGCGGCGACGCGGTACTCAAGGAGATTGCGGACGCGATGCGCCGGAGCCTGCGGTCCTTCGACCTCATCTACCGGCTCGGAGGCGAGGAGTTCATCGTCGTGCTCCCTGGGATCGCCGCGGGGGAGGCGGCCGGGCTCGCCGAACGGCTCCGTGTGAGCGTGGAAAGCGCACGGCCGGTCGGCCTGTATGTCACGGCATCCCTGGGGGTCGCCACGGCAGACGGCGATGCGCTCCAGTTCGAGACCCTGTTCCGTGCCGCGGACGAGGCGCTGTACCGCGCCAAGGGGGCCGGTCGCAACCGCGTCGTCGTCGCGACGCAGGTTCACGGCGGGAAGTCTGCCGAGAGCGCAGCCACGATGGCGATCCGGTGATCAGCGGCCGACTCTCCGATCCGTGCGAAACCGCCACCGCTGCGCCGAGCCCGCGCGGGCACCTTCAGTCAGCTCGGCAACCGAGCGGTACTCGTCTGCTACGGGCTGTGACGGATCCGTGGATCACACGCGCAGTCAAGAGAGTCGGGCCGGCCAGGGTCACCGTGGCTTCCGTCAAGTCGCGGGCGCCGCGAACTCCACCTGCCGCTTGGCGGCGGTGTCGTCGAAGAAGGCCAGCAGCGCCTCGCCCTCCGCGGCGAGCTCGTCGCGCGCTCGCTTCGGCAGCTTCGCGAACGGCGTGACGGTGAGCGTGACGGTGTCGCGCTTGCGGGCGGTCGTCCAGCTGCCGGCCGCGAAGCCGTCGACCAGGAACGTGGCCTTCACGCGCAGGTTCTTGGTGGCGAGCGACCTGCGGTGCTCGTCGTCGATCACCCGCGTGCGGTCGGCGTGCGCGAGCCCCAAGCCGTCGAACTCGGGCAGGAAGCGCGGCGGCGCGGGCGTGTCCCCGTCGGGCCGCGGCGCGCCGGGCAGGTCGAACAGCGTCCGCCGCCCGTGCTTGAACGCGACGAGCTCGTCGCCCATCCCATCGATCACGTCCTTCATCCCCTTGAGCCCCGACCAGGCCTGGACGTCGGTGGGCGCGGCGGGGCCGAACGCGCCGAGATGGCGGCGCACAAGGGCCGCGGGGTCAGGGCCGGCGAGCGTGCCGCCGATCCACTGCTCGGCGGGCGTGAAGGCGGCGTCGGAGGGAAACGACCAGCGGTCGTCCGTCGGGACCATGGCCAGCGGCAACTCCATCCGCACCGCGTAGCCCAGCGCGCGCTCGTCGGCGTCGGGGAACGCGTCCGAGAGCAGCGGCCGCAGCTCGTTGAACGTCAGCGGCCGCTCGCGCAGCAGCCGCCGGGCGGCGTCCGCTACGTGCTCGACGTCGAGCCCTGCGTCGCGGCTGCGCAGCACCGCGCGGCCGGCGCCCGACAGCACAGGCTGGAGCGTCGTGCGCAGCGCCGCGTAATCTGCGGCGCTGATCAGGTGCAGCGTCGCGCGCATCATCGTCGCGCGCACGACGCTGCGGTCCTGCAGGGCCGCGTCGAGCGCCTCACGGGTGAACTGCTCGATGCGGGTCCAGAGGCCGAGGAACGGCGGCTTGGCCTCCTGCGCCTGCAGGCCGCCCAGCCGCTCGACCGCGTCGGCGGGAGCGATCCGCTCGCGGCCGAGCAGGAGCTGGCGCGCCAGCGTCGCGCGGTTGAGCTCGCGCAGTGTGAGGGTGTCCGCCACGGCCGCCCATCCTCGCGCACGGCGCGGACCGGCGCTCAGGTCACGCGCACGTACCGGCGCACGCTCGCGCCGTCGACGCTGACCGTCACGCGGTACACCCCGCGCCGCGGCGGGCGCAGGACGCGCAGGTAGCGCCCGCCGCGCACGGCGACGCGGCGGCGCCGGACGCGCTTGTACCCGCGGCCGGACCTGCGCTCGAGCAACAGTTCGAGGCGCGTGTCGCTCGCGGGCGTGAGCACGCCGCTGACAGCGACGCGCCGGCCACGCCGGATGCGCGTCGACGACAGGGCCATCGCCAGCCTCGGCACGACGGTGATCTCCAACGAGCTCGATTCCAGCGGCCCGCGCGCGGCGTCGCCGGGGAAGCGCGCGCGGATCGTGCCGGAGCGGGGGATGTCGATCGTCGTGCTCCACTGCCCGTTGGCCGCGCAGCGGACCGTGGCGACCGGCGAGAACGCCGACCCGCCGGTCGCGTAGAGGATGTCGACGGGCGCGCCGGCGGCCGAGCTGCCGTCGGCGAAGCGCAGCACCCCGGTCAGCGTCGCCGGCGTGACGCCGCGCAGCTTCGTCGCGGCGGCGCGCAGCGTCACGCCGGCCAGCGGCCCGGCGTACTGCGCCGCGCGGAGGCGCAGATCGGCGAGCTGGCGGTACAGGACGTCGCCCGGGCACGCGGTGGCGTTGCCGTCGCGGTGACCAGAGATGCGCTGGAAGGCGACCGGAGTGCCCGACGGATAGCGGTTGGACTCCCCGCCGGCCGACGTCACCGTGACCGTGCCCTGCACCGGGATTCCGTGGAGCGAGAGCTTCCAGCCGATCACGCGCGCCAGCGCGTCCATCCCCGCGTCGGTCTGCGCGACGGACGTGTAGGTGCCGAGGCAGGCGACGCCGGTCGAGACGCTGTTGAAGCCCTGCGCCTGGGCGCCGACGATGGCGAGCTCGACGCCGCCCGCGCGGCCCTCGAAGATCTGGCCGTACTTGTCGACGAGGAAGTTGTAGCCGATGTCGTTCCAGCCGTTGTGGTCGCGGTGATAGCGGGCGATGCCGAGCACGATCGCGGCGGAGTCCTCGGGTCCGTAGTCGTTCGCGTTGACCGTGTGGTGCACGAACGCGAGCGCGACCTGGCCGAACGCCGAGCCGGCGCGCGGCGTCACCGAGTCGCCGCCCCAGTCCGCGCGCGCGACGATCGCCGGGCCGCCGACCTGCCGGCGCCGCCGGGACGAGCGGGCGAGCGGGATCCGGC
>JBPCNM010000455.1:0-4011 GCA_051001255.1 Solirubrobacteraceae bacterium | reverse complement strand
CATTCGATCCAGCAGTGAGGAGGTGTTGTATGGCAACTGGTGTCGTCAAGTGGTTCAGCGACGAGAAGGGCTTCGGCTTCATCACCCCCGACGACGGGGGGAAGGATGCGTTCGTGCACTTCTCGGGTATCTCGGGTGACGGCTTCCGCACCCTCGCAGAGGGCGCGAAGGTCGAGTACGAGCTCGGCGAGTCCGGCAAGGGCCCGCAGGCCACGAACGTCAGGATCATCTAGCTCTTGGCTAAAGAAGAGAAAGTCGAATTCGAAGGCGAGGTCGTCGAGGCGCTCCCGAACGCGATGTTCAAGGTGCAGCTCGACAACGGCCACGAGGTGCTCGGCCACGTCGCCGGCAAGATGCGGCGCTTCCGCATCCGCATCCTGCCGGGCGATCGGGTGCGGGTGGAGGTCTCTCCGTATGACCTCAACCGCGCGCGCATCGTCTATCGCCACCGCTAGCCACGCCTGGGCCCGCCTCGCGGCGGGCCTTCGCGTCCAGTCTCCGACGGCCGGATGCCGGCTCCGGGAACCGTGTCCGAGCTCGCCCTGATCGAGGCGATCGGCGCGGTGCTGGCACGCCGCGCCGGCTCCCGCGTCGTCCGCTGGCTGGGCGACGACGCCGCCGTGGTGCGCGCCGACGCGTTCGCCGTCACGTCCGTCGACGTCATGGTCGACGGCACGCACTTCCGCCTCGGCCAGGCGGCGCCCGCCGACATCGGGCACCGCGCGCTGGCCGCGGCGCTCTCGGACCTCGCCGCCATGGGCGCCGCGCCGGGAGAGGCTTACCTCGGCGTGGTACTGCCGCCGTCGCTGGCCGACGCGCAGGCGCTCGCGCTGCACGCGGGCGCCGAGGCGCTGGCCGCCACCACCGGCACGACGATCGCGGGCGGCGACATCGTCGCGGGCTCGTGCCTGACCGTCGCGGTGACCGTCGTGGGCTGGGCGGGAGCGGAGGAGCCGCTGGTCGGCCGCGCGGGGGCGCTGCCCGGCGATCTCGTCGGCGTCACGGGCACGCTCGGCGCCGCGGCCGCCGGGCTCGCCGTGCTCGAGGGACGCGCCCAGGAGGCCGGCGTCTCGCCCGCCGCCGGCCACGGCGCGGCGCTGATCGGGCGCTTCCTGCGTCCCCTTCCGCGGCTGGCCGAAGGCCGCGCGCTGGCGGCCGCGGGAGTCCACGCCATGCTCGACCTCTCCGACGGCATCGCCTCCGACGCGCACCGGCTGGCGCAGGCGGGCGGCGTCCGGCTCGCGCTCGACGCCGGCTCGCTGCCGCTGGCGCCCGGCGTGACCGCAGTGGCACACGCGCTCGGCCGCGACCCGTCGGAGCTGGCCGCCACCGGCGGGGAGGACTTCGAGCTGTGCGTGTGCGTCGCACCGGAGGACCGCGCGGCGGCCGAGGCCGCGGCGCCGCTCACGTGGATCGGCGAGGTGCTCGCGGGGACGCCCGGCGTGGACTGGCGCGGCGAGCCGTCGGGCGCCGCGGGGTGGCGCGGCTTCGAGCACTAGCGGCAGCCTGGATCAGCCCCAACGACATCCGCAGGTGCTCGGCCGTTTCCGCGACGTCGCCGTCGTTGTCCTTGACCGCGGCGATGACCTCCCAGACATCGCTTCCGGTCCCCACCAGCCGGGCACGGCGCCCCGCGGGGCGGTCGACGAACCGGACACCACGGGATGCTCGTCCGTTCGCAGCCCCTCCTCCACGTAGCGCTGGGCGAGAGTCCGCGGCGGCATATGCGCGCGCGGCGCGGATCCGAGGCGCTCGACGGTGGTCTGCGCGAGACGCAGACTCAAGGGCTGGCTCATGTAGCGCGTCCTAGCGCCCAGCGCTACACCGCAAGAGATCGACGGCGACCTCAGAGCCGCTATGAGGGGTCGGTGCCGGTTCAGCCGGATGAGCCCGTACGCTTGCGTGATGCCGTTCGAGATCAGAGAACTCCAGTCAGAGATCCTGCACGAGCAGATCGTCCCGGCGTTCGTCGCGCTGCTCGACGACGCCCCGCCGCTCGACGATCCCGCCGAGCTGGAGCAGCTCGCGACCACGCTGCTCGTCCCGCTGGAGCAGGCCGAACTGCCCGAGGAGGTTGCGTCCGCGGTGCTCGACGCGATCGAGGCGCGCCGCGATGCCGCCGCCGCGGGGGTGTTCGCTGCGCTCGCGGTGGTCGCCGCCGAGCCGCTCGCGGCGCGCGCACAGGCGAGCGCGGAGCGGCTCGCCGGCGAAGGGATCGTCTCGCGCGCCGCCGCCGGGGTCGGAATGCTCGCCATCGAGGAGGCGGTGCGGATCGAGGGCCCGGGCGCCGAGTTGCTGGTCGGGCTGCTGCGACGGCCCGGCGCACCGGACGTCCAGGCCGCGCTGCTTGCGATCGAGCACGAGGACACCGGGGGAGCGCTCGTCGAGTGCACGCTCACGCCGCCGGCGCCGGTCGCCGAAGCACGTGACCTGCTGCGTGGCGTCGACGGCGGATCAGCGCCGCAGCCGATCGCGCCCGACGAGCTGGCGGCGCGGGTCGTCGCCGCGGCACGCCGCGCGGTCGATGCGGAGATCGCGCTCCGGGCCGAGGCCGGGCCGGCGCTGCCGATCGTGTCGCGCGCGCTGACCGGCGATCCCACCGGCCTCCCACGGCCGGCGCTGCTGGCGCCGTGGGACGACGACGACGAGGAGCTGATCGTCGACGCAGCAGACGACGAGGAAGGCTTTCGCCGCGTGATGGAAGCGCTGCTCGGCGAGCTCGAGCAGCACGCCAGGGCAACGCACCCGCCCGGTGGCGTCGTGTGTCAGCACGGCGACTTCGTGGCGTCGACGATGCTGGAGTGGAAGGGCGGCTACGGCGACGGCCGCCTCGGGCGCTGGACGCAGGGCGATCTGGCCGAGTACCTGCTCGACTACTTCCCGCGCAAGGTTTCCGGCGGCCAGGACATGGTCGACGCGGTCACCGAGTGCGCCTCCGCGTTCCTGGGGTTCCTCGACGCCCGTGGCAGCCTCTCCGGCGAGCCGCTCGACGAGCTCCAGCAGGCCTGCGAGGAGCTGCACGACGAGTTCTTGGCGCGCAATCGCGACAGCGCAGGCTGGGGCCCGGCGAAGTCGATGGTCATGCAGATGCTCGCCGAGGGGGTCGACCCGAGCGCGCCCGGCGCACTCGACGCCTGGATGGAGGACTTCAACGCCCGGCCGCGCGAGCAGCGCGATGCGATCAGCGGCCCCGCCGTCGATCGCATGACGCACGCCGCGGGACTGCGCCCGGGCGCCGGATCGGGAGCTCCCAAGCAGCAGCGCGCCCGGCGCCGCAAGGCGCAGCGCACCGCGCGCAAGCGCAACCGGCGCCGCTAGGCCACGTCGCGGGGCGCCGGCTGGAGCGTACGCCCCGCCAGCAGCCGGCTGACGATGGCGGACGCGACGGCGTCGGGGTCGATCTCGTACCCCGCGATGTCGAACCGTTCCTCGCCGCCGTGCCCCTGCATCGTCGTCCTCGCCTCGGCCGTCTGCACGTCAGCCTGCGCTGCCTGGACATCCCGTCCGAAGCGCCCTGCCTTGTCCCGCCGCTGGTATCGGATCGCCGTCTTCATCGCAAGAGCTGCATCGGCAGGCATCCGATCCCGGTCCATGGGGTCTTGACCGGAAGTCATCCGGTGCGCTCGAGGCGGGCGAAGACCACGATCCGCTGCGCCGCGGAGTAGAGCGGGTGGCAGGCGGTGAGCACGAGCCGATCGTACGCCACGCGGCGCGTGACCCACGTCGCGGTCGGTGCGACGATGCGCGTGCGCTCGACGCGGTAGACGAAGCGGCCGTAGGGCATGCGCAGCTCGATCCGGTCGCCGGGGTCGAACGCGTCGACGCGGCGAAACGGCGCGCCGTAGGTGGTCCGGTGCCCGGCGACCGCCACCGTCCCGCGGGCGCCCGGCAGCGGCGTCTCCGGATAGTGGCCCGGCCCCTTGCGCAGGTCCCCGGCGCCGGTGCCTTCTGCAATCACTGTGTCGAGCCCGATCGCGTCGGCGCGCAGGCGCCCGACGGCGTGGCCGGGCC
>JBPCNM010000454.1:0-3512 GCA_051001255.1 Solirubrobacteraceae bacterium | reverse complement strand
CGTAGCGGTCGTGGATGCGCGGGATCAGGACCTCGCGGATGTCGCGCGGGAAGTCGAGGTCGATGTCGGGCAGCGCGGTCAGCTCCTCGTTGAGGAAGCGCCCGAGGAAGAGGTCGTTGGCGACCGGATCGATGTGCGAGAGGCCGGTGAGGTAGCAGACGATCGAGGACACCGAGGAGCCCCGCCCCCGCCCCGGCGGCAGCAGCGCGCGCGCCGTGTCGAGCCCGCGGACCTGCACCGCCACCTCGCGCGCCAGCTCGAGCAGGTCGCGGTGCAGGATGAAGAAGCCGGCCAGGCCGAGCCCGTCGATGACGCGCAGCTCTTCCTCCAGCCGGGCGTGCGCACCGGCGCGGTGCGGACTGCCGTCCGGGTAGCGCTCGTCGATCAGCGCCCAGCACAGCTCGGCCAGGTCGCGGTTGGCGGCGGGATCCTCGGCGCCCGGATAGCGGTAGCCCAGGTCGACGGTGAGGTCGAAGCGCAGCCGCTCGGCGAGCGCCGCCGCCTCGGCCACCGCGCGCGGGTGGTCCTCGAAGCGCGCGGTCATCGCCGCGGGGGAAGCGAGCACGTGCGCGGTGTTGCCGCGCCGCAGCGGCTCGGACGCGTCGAGCGACGTGTGGTTGCGCAGCGCGACGAACGCGTCCTGCAGCGGCGCCCGCGTGCGCGCGTGCGCGTGGACGTTCCCGGTCGCCACCGCCGCGAGCCCCAACCGCTCGGCCAGCCCAGCCAGCCGCCGGTTGCGCGCGCGGTCGTCGCGCTGGAACGGCCGCTGCAACTCGACCCGCAGGCCTTCGCGCCCGAACGCGGCGAGCAACCGGCGCAGCGTCGGCTCGTCATGCACGCCCTGGCGCGCGCAGCCGCTCAGGCACACCAGCCCGGCGGCGTGCGCCTCGATCGTCTCCAGCGGCACGGACGGCGGCGGCTCGCCGTGGTCGCGCGCGTGGGCGTGCGCGCGGGTGAGGATCCGGCACAGGTTGCGCCAGCCCTCCTGCGTCTCGACCAGCAGCGTGAGGTGGCGCCCGTCGTCGGTATCGACCTCCGCCCCATGGATCGCCTTCAGCCCGATCCCCTTGGCGGCCTGGGCGAGCTCCATCGAGCCGCTCAGGCTGTTGTGGTCGGTCAGCGCGATGGCGCCGTAGCCGAGCTCGGCGGCGGCGCTCGCCAGCTCGTCGGGCAGCGAGGCGCCGTCGAGGAACGAGAAGGCGGAGTGGGCGTGCAGCTCGGCGTACATTGCGAACACATGTTCGCAAGCGGGGCGGACGCCGGTGAGCGATCTCGTCTTCGCACTGGTCGACCGGTCCGACGACCGGCTCGTCGGGTTCGCTCGCGTCCTCACCGATGACACATACGTGGCGCTGGTGCTCGACGTCGTCGTCGCCGCCGAGTTGCGGGCGCGCGGACTGGGACGCATGCTCCTGGACGCGATTGCGACCCATCCACGCCTCACCGACGTCCAGAGCCTGGAGCTCGTCTGCCAGCCCGACCTCATCCCCTTCTACCGACGCTGGGGCTTCACCGACGATGTCGGCCGATCACACCTGATGCGCCGCAGCGCGCACGGAGATCAGCGGTCGCCGGCGCCCGGTCGGTAGACGTGTGCGCGATGGGCGATCGCCACAACGTGGATAGAGCGCGCATCGTCGTCGATGCGATAGACGATCCGGTACGTGCCGCGCCGCGCGCAGTGATAGCCGGCGAGATCGAACTTCAGCGGCCCGCCGAGTCGATAGGGGTTGGCCGCGATTGCGTCCAGCGTGTCGAGGATCGCGAAGTAGACCTTCTCGGGAAACGTGGCAAGCCGACGCCGCGCCGGTGCGGTGACAGTCAGCCGCCAGGGTGGCTCGGTCACTGCGGGTTGGACGACTCGCGGCGAAGATCCGCGAGCGTGACACCGGGGTCACCGGCGGCGATGTCCTGCTCGCTATCGCGGATCTGCGTCATCGCCTCAGCGTCGGAGAGCAGGGCGAGCGTCTCCTCGAGCGAGTCCAGGTCGTCGGCGCTGATCAGCACCGCCGCGGGCCGCCCATTGCGAGTGACCGTGACACGGTCGTGCTGGCCTTCGACCCGGTCGACGATCTCCGAGAACTTCGCCTTCACGGTGGCCAACGGCAGGGTATCCATGACCAGAATTATAGTCTCGATCACTGCTGGTCGCAAGGTCCCGATCCATAGGAAGATGCCTATGCCACGCAGGGCGGGCGGCTATTCGGGGCGGCCGCACCGCGCGCCGGCCAGCTTGTCCGGGACCGTAGACGGAGTGCCCACCGCGTACGGTGCGGCGGGTGATCCTGCCCGTCCGCGAGCCGTACGACTGGGATCTGGTCCTCGACTGGCTCGGCACCCGCGCGATCCCGGGGTTGGAGCTCGTGCACGACGGCGTCTACCGGCGCGAGGGCGTGGAGGTCGCCAGGGCCGAGGGCGGGATCGCGGTCACCGGCGCCGCCGACCCGGCGCTCGTCGCGCGCGTGTTCGACACGGCGCACGACCCGGCCGTCCTCCCCGACGACCCCCTCTTCGCCCGCGCACCGGGGATCCGCGTGCCGGGAGCGTGGACCGGGTGGGAGCTCGCCGTGCGCGCGGTGCTCGGCCAGCAGGTCAGCGTGGCCGGCGCACGCAGGACCGCCGAGAAGCTCGTGGCGGCGCTCGGCGAGAACGGGCGCTTCCCGACGCCCGGAGCCGTGGCGGGCGGCGCGCTGCCCGGGATGCCAGCCGCCCGCGCGCGGGCCCTGCGTACGCTGGCCGAGGCGGTGGCCGGCGGGCTGCGGCTCGATCCGCCGCTCGACGTGCCCGCGACCCGTGCGGCGCTGCTCGCCCTGCCCGGCTTCGGCCCGTGGACCGTCGAGTACATCGCCATGCGCGCGCTGCGCGACCCCGACGCATGGCCCGGCAGCGACCTGTGGCTCAAGCGCGCGGCCAGCGCCGGCGACGCCGAGCGCTGGCGGCCGTGGCGCGCCTACGCGGCGATGCTGATCTGGCAGACCCGTTAGATGAGCGGGATGCCATGCTCCGCAGTAGCACGAGGCGTGCCACATCACCGCTGCGCGAACCAGCCCCCCACCTCCAGGTCGCGGTAGACGACGAGGTCGCGGCCGTCGGCGGTGACGACCTCCCAGTAGCGGCGGCGCAGCGGCGCGTCGGTCCACCACCGGTCCTCGACGAGCCAGGATTCCCGCACCGCCTCCACCGCGCGCCCGCCGACCGCCACCGGGCGCCCGCCCTCCTCCGTGCGCACGCGCACCGGGCGCGGGGGGGTCAGCCGGCGCGGGCCGCGGCCGGCCGGCCTCACGCCCACGGTCCCGCCTCGAGCCACGTGCTCACGGATCCCATGGCGCGAGCGTCAGGCGCCGCTCGGGCACCCGCGAGTCGGGGTCGACCGGGATGATCCGCAGCGCCGCGTCGGGACCTGCCACCGAGCGCGCCTGGCGGACCGCTTCGCGCAACCGCGCGCGGCGGATCGTGGCCGGCTCGGCCAGCAGCGAGCGCTGGTCGCCCGCCGGCGGGCCGAGGCCCTCGGC
>JBPCNM010000453.1:0-4403 GCA_051001255.1 Solirubrobacteraceae bacterium | reverse complement strand
TACGTCAGCGTGGAGACGGTCAAGACCCACATGCGCGCGCTGTTCGAGGCGTTCGACGTCGGCGCCGTCCCGCAGTACCACAAGCGCACCGAGCTGGTGCGCCGCGCGCTGGAGACGGGCCTCGTGTCCGTCCACGACCTGTAGCTATAATCTCAGTCTCCCCGACTGAGATCTGAGCATGCAACTCGACCGTTTCACGCAGAAGTCCAAGGAGGCCATCCAGGCGTCCATCTCGCTTGCCGCCGAGCGCAGGCACGCGCAGGTCGCGCCCGTGCACCTGCTCGCCGCGATGCTGCGCTCCGACGATGCGCTCGTGCGCCGGATCCTCGAGCGGATCGGCGCCTCCGTCGACGCCGACGTCGACGCCGCGCTGCGCGCGCTCCCGACGCTCGCGACCGTCGCCGAGCCGAGCACCGACCCGGACCTGATGGCCGTGCTGCGCGCCGCCGAGCACGAGGCGCGCGAGATGTCCGACGAGTTCATCACCACCGAGCACCTGCTGCTCTCGCTCGCCGGCCACAACTCGCCCGCGGGCGAGGCGCTGCGCACCAACGGCGCGACGAAGAAGGCGATCGCCACGGTCGTCGCGGAGATCCGCGGCTCACATCGCGCGACGAGCGAGAACGCCGAGGACCAGTACGAGTCGCTGTCGAGGTTCGGCAACGACCTCACGCGCGCCGCCGAGGAGGGCAAGCTCGACCCGGTGATCGGGCGCGACGACGAGATCCGCCGCGTCATCCAGGTGCTCTCGCGGCGAACCAAGAACAACCCGGTCCTGATCGGCGAGCCCGGCGTCGGGAAGACCGCGATCGTCGAGGGCCTCGCCCAGCGGATCGTCTCCGGCGACATCCCCGACTCGCTGCGCGACCGCAAGGTGATCGCGCTCGACATCGGCGCGCTGCTCGCGGGCTCGAAGTACCGCGGCGAGTTCGAGGAGCAGCTGAAGGCGGTGCTCAAGGAGATCGCCGACGCCCGCGGCGAGGTGATCCTGTTCATGGACGAGCTGCACACGATCGTCGGCGCCGGCGCCGCCGAGGGGGCGGTCGACGCCGCCAATCTGCTCAAGCCGATGCTCGCCCGCGGCGAGCTGCGCGCCGTCGGCGCGACGACGCTCGACGAGTACCGCAAGCACGTCGAGAAGGACGCCGCGCTGGAGCGCCGCTTTCAGCCGATCAACGTCGGCGAGCCCAGCGTCGAGGCGACGATCGCGATCCTGCGCGGGCTCAAGGGCCGCTACGAGGCCCATCACGGGGTGCAGATCACCGACGCCGCACTGATCGCCGCGGCCACGCTGTCGGCCCGCTACATCGCCGACCGCTTCCTGCCCGACAAGGCGATCGACCTCGTCGACGAGGCCGCCTCGCGCGTCTCGATCGAGAAGACGTCGATGCCGACGGAGATCGACGAGGTCGACCGGCGCATCAAGCAGCTCGAGATCGAGGCCGTGGCCGTGGAGAAGGACGAGACGGCGGTCGTGCGCAAGGAGCAGATCGAGCGCGAGCTGGCCGACCTGCGCGAGCAGTTCGCCGGCATGAAGGCCCAGTGGGAGCGCGAGAAGGCGCAGGTCGAGGGCCACGGCAAGCTGCGCGAGCGGCTCGACGCCGCGGGCGTCGAGCTCGACCGCGCCGAGCGTGAGCTCGACTACCAGCGCGCCGCCGAGTTGCGCCACGGCGAGATCCCCGAGCTCGAGCGCCGGCTCGCCGAGGCCGAGGCGCGCGTGGACGACGCCGCGGTCGAGCCGCCCGTCTATCTGTCCGAGCGCGTCGACGCCGACGAGATCGCCGACGTCGTGGCGAAGTGGACCGGCATCCCGGTCTCCCGCATGCTCGAGGGCGAGGTCGAGAAGCTGATTGCGATGGAGGCGCGCCTGCACCAGCGCGTCATCGGCCAGGACGAGGCGGTGATCGCCGTCTCCAACGCCCTGCGCCGCTCGCGCGCCGGGCTCCAGGACCCCGACCGCCCGATCGGCACGTTCCTGTTCCTCGGCCCCACCGGCGTCGGCAAGACCGAGCTGGCGCGCGCGCTGGCCGAGTTCATGTTCGACTCCCAGGACGCGATGGTGCGGATCGACATGTCCGAGTACATGGAGAAGCACGCCGTCGCCCGCCTGGTCGGTGCGCCGCCCGGCTACGTCGGCTACGAGGAGGGCGGCCAGCTCACCGAGGCCGTGCGCCGGCGCCCGTACTCGGTCGTGCTGCTCGACGAGATCGAGAAGGCCCACTCCGACGTCTTCAACGTGCTGCTCGCCGTCATGGACGACGGCCGGCTCACCGACGGCCACGGCCGCACCGTGGACTTCAAGAACACGGTGCTGATCATGACGTCGAACCTCCCGGGCGGCCGGGCGGGCGTGGACATGCACTTCAAGCCGGAGTTCGTCAACCGCCTGGACGACATCGTCGAGTTCGAGCCGCTCACGCGCGAGCAGCTCGGCCGGATCGTCGACCTCCAGGTCGCGCGGCTGATCGTCCGCGTGTCCGAGCGCGGCGTCACGGTCGAGCTGACCGACGACGCCCGGGTCCTGCTCGGCGACATGGGCTATGACCCGACCTACGGCGCGCGGCCGCTCAAGCGGGCGATCCAGAAGCACCTGGTCGACCGGCTCGCGCTCGGGCTGCTGCAGGGCGATTTCGCCGCCGGCGACGACATCGTGGTCGACGCCGCCGAGGGCGAGCTGCGCTTCACGCGCACGCGCACGGGCGCGCCGGCGCCCGCCGCGGCGTGAGTCAGCTCGGCCGCAGCGAGACGACGATCTTGAGCCGCACGAAGACGCTGTCGAGCCGGGTCGTGTCGCCGATGTACTTCTTGGACTGGTCGAACTGCACGATCCACGTCCCGGTTCCGGGGCTGTCGACGGGGATCTGGCGCCTGCGTACCTTGAAGCTCCCGCACCCGCCCGTCTTCCTGGCCAGCCGAACCGTCCTGCGCACCTTGCCCTTGTGGAGGTAGTGCGCGTAGACCGGCTTGGAGCCCGTGAATCCGAGGCCCTTGAAGCGGATCCGGCTGGACGGCTTGGCCGACCTCGGCTTGACCGAGACGCCGAGGGCGGTGCTCTTGGCGGTCGCCGTCACGACGTTGGCGGGGTTGTCGACCTCGGTCAGCGTCACCGTGAACGTCTGGCTGCCCGCGGCGGCGAACGGCGCGGCCACCGGCGCGAGCGGCGTGATCACGCCGAGCGAGCCCGAGGGATCGGTCTGCAGGTCGTCGCCGCCGGGCACCGGCAGCCCGTCGATGGCGAGGTCGACCTTCGAGTTCGGGGTGAAGCCCTGCGCCCGCACGTCGAAGCCCTCGCTCTGCGGGCCCGCCGGCGTCGACGCCGTGACGTAGCAGGGCTTGAGCGGATCCATCGTGGGAACCGCCTGCGCCGCCGCCGGCACGGCGAGGGCGACCAGCAGCGCGCTGCCGATGGCGAGGGTGCGTTCGTGCATGCGTGCACTGTAGTGCGTGATGGGGTAGAACGCAGACCCCATTTGCCCGTTCGAGAGGAGCCCCGGTGCCGACCTACATCATGCTGTGCACGCTGACCCCTGAGGGCGTTCAGACGATCAAGAACAACCCGGCGCGGATCCGCGAGGTCAACCGGGAGGTCGAGCAGCTCGGCGCCAGCGTCAAGGCGCAGTGGGCCACGCTCGGCCACTTCGACTTCATCAGCGTGGTGGAGGCGCCCGACGAGAAGACGATGGCGCGCGTGTCGCTGGAGCTGGGCTCGCGCGGGACGAGCCGCTACGAGTCGCTGTCGGCGATCCCGATCGACGAGTTCATCGGGGCCGTGTGAGGGTCCTCGTCGTCGGGTCCGGCGGGCGCGAGCACGCGCTCGTGCGCGCGCTCAAGCGCTCCGCTGCCGCGCCCACGCTGTTGTGCGCGCCCGGCAACCCTGGCATCGCCGAGGATGCGCGGCTGCTCCCGATCGCGGTCGACGACGTCACCGGTCTCGCCGACGCCGCGGAGCAGGAGGGTTGCGACCTCGTCGTCATCGGGCCGGAGGCGCCACTCGTCGCCGGCCTCGCCGAAGAGCTCGCCGCGCGCGGCACCGCGGCGTTCGGCCCAAGCGCGGCGGCGGCCCGCCTGGAGGCGTCCAAGGAGTACGCCAAGGAAGTGATGGAGGCGGCGGGCGTCCCGACCGCGAGCTGGAGCGCCGTCGATGACGTCGAGGCCGGGATGGCGGCGATCGAGTCCTACCCGGTCGTCCTGAAGTTCGACGGCTTGGCGGCCGGCAAGGGCGTCGTGATCGCCGCCGACGAGGCCGAGGCGCAGGCCGCGCTGAGGACGATGCTCGTCGAGCGCCGCTACGGCGGCTCGGCCGTCGTGGTCGAGCAGCACCTGACCGGTGAGGAGCTGTCGCTGCTGGCGCTCTGTGACGGCGAGCGCGCCGTGCCGATGGCCCCGGCGCAGGACTACAAGCG
>JBPCNM010000452.1:0-2849 GCA_051001255.1 Solirubrobacteraceae bacterium | reverse complement strand
GACCGGCGGTCGGCTGCCGGGCCGCGGCGAGTCGGCGGCCGCCGGTTGGATCCCGCCCCGGTCCGGGACCGAGGCCGACCCCGGCCGTCGGCTCGCCATGGCGCTGCACTGGCGGACGCGCGTACGGCTGCATCTGGCGATCCTGGTCGTCATCGCGACCGTGGCGGTGGTCGGCATCGCCGCCGTCCGTCAGCGCTCCGGGCCAAATCTCCTGGCGGGCGAGCTCGTGGTCACGTTCCTGGACGTCGGTCAGGGGGATGCGACCCTGCTGCAGCGTGACGGCGTCTCGGTGCTGGTGGACACCGGACCGCCGGGCTGCCCGATCCTGCGTCGCCTCGCGGACGCGGGCGTCGATCGACTGGACCTGTTGGTGCTCACCCACGCGCAGGCCGACCACGACGGGATGGCACTCCCGGTGATCGCCGCGCACCGGCCGCGCCTGGTGCTCGACGGAGGCGCCGGATGGCCCACCGCCGTGCAGGGCGGGCTGCCGGCGGCGCTCGAACGCACCGACGGCCGGCGGTTGCAGGCGCACGCGGGCCAGGTCCTGCGCGTCGGCTCGCTGGGCTTGCGGGTGCTGTGGCCGCCTGCGCCGCCGCCCGGCTGGAAGCCGGAAGGCGATCCGAACGACCGCGCGATCGTGGCGCACGTGCAGGACGGCGCATTCGACCTCCTGCTGCCCGCCGACGCGGAGTCCAACGTCACGGCTGGGCTGGACCTCCCACGGGTCGAGGCGCTCAAGGTGGCGCACCACGGCAGCGCCGATCCCGGCCTGCCGGCCATGCTCGAGCGGATCGCTCCCCAGGTGGCGGCGATCGAGGTCGGTGCACGCAACACCTACGGCCACCCGACGCCGTCGACGCTCGGTGCGCTTCGCGTGGTGCCGCGGCTCGTCCGCACGGATCGGGACGGCACCGTGCGGCTGCGGGTCGCGGACGGCCGGATGCGGCTCGAGGCCGCCCGAGGATGACCGCGGACGCGTCTAGACTCGGCGGCCGTGCCCGCGTTCCGCTCCGCCTATCTCATCCACGGCGACGACCACGGCCGCGTCACCGAGCGCCGGACCCGGCTGCGCGCGATGGCCGAGAGCGAGACGGGCGCCGGCGGGGTGCAGTTGCTGGAGGGGGATGCCTGCACGCCCGCTGCGGTCGCAGCCGCGCTGTGCGCCATGACGTTCGCCCTGGGCCGGCGCTTCGTGATCGCCGACGGCGTCGAGCGCTGGAAGGAACCCGATGTCGCGGCCGTGGCCGAGGCGATGAAGAGCATGGACGCCGATACCTTGACCGTCGCGTTCTTCGGCCGCGAGGAGGGGCGCTACAAGGTTCCCGCCGCGCTGCGCGAGGCGGTGGACGCGGCCGGCGGCCAGATCGCCGAAGAGGGAAACGTGAAGGCCCGCGAGCTGCCGCGCTGGCTGGTCGCCCGGGCCGGCGAGCTCGGCGTGGAGCTCGATCTGCAGGCCGCGCGGGCGCTGATCGCCCACGTCGGCGACCGCCAGCAGCGCCTTCAGCGCGAACTCGAGAAGCTTGCCCTGGAGCATGGCGCCGGTGCGCGGCTCGGCGTCGAGGAGGTCGAGCAGTCCTCGGCGACGTCGGCCGAGCGCAAGACCTGGACGCTCGCCGACGCGCTCGTGGCCGGCGACGAGCGGACCGCGACGCGCGCGCTCCTGGAGCTGCGCCAGCAGGGCGAGCGCCTGCCCGGGCTGCTCTACGGAATGGTGCGCCGCCTGCGCGACGCCCTGAGCATCGCGGAAGCGCTTGCCGCCGGCCAGCCGGCCGCGCAGGTCAGGAAGGGCCTGCGGATGCCGTCCTTCGCCGCCGATCGGCTGATCGCGGACGTCGCCAAGCGCGACGTCGAGGCGTTCCGGCGCGCGCTCGAGCTGATGGCCGACCTCGAGCTGGAGAGCCGCGGCGGGGGCGGCGGCGTGCTGAGCGAGGACACCGCCGCGGTGCGCGCGGTGATCGGCGCCGCCGCCTGAGCAGGCGCTCCGCCGGGCTGAGCTCGGTGACGCTCGCCGTCAAAATTCGTGGCGGGCCGGGCCCAGCGCGTCGACGGCGCTCCCGGGCCGGTCGGAGCCCAGCGCGGAAGGTTGCGACAGGCGTCAGGCTGGCGTCGCGCGGCGCGTCAAGCCGACTGGCCGCGGCGCAGGCGGGCAGCGCGGGACTTCTTGCGTGCGCCGGTGTTGCGATGCAGGGCGCCCCGCTTGACCGCCTTGTCGATCAGCTGCACGACGCGGCGATGCTCGGCATCGGCCGTCTCGGCCTCGCCCGCGTTGACGGCGGCCGCGAGGCGGCGGAAGTAGGTCTTGATCGCCGAGGTGTAGCGACGGTTCTCGTTGCGCTCGCGCTCAGCGCGGAGGATGCGCTTTTCCTGGGAGTGGATGTTGGCCATGACGCAAAGAGGCCGCGACGTCTGGCCGCGGCGGGCGCGTACTATAGCGCGCCGCAATGCCACGCAACCCGCCGCCGCCGCGGACGCAGGAGGAACGCAACGCCGCCCGCGCCGAACGCGAGCGACGGCGCGCGGCGCGGCGCGGCGAGGTCGCACCGGATCCGGCTCCCGCGTCCTCGGAGGAGCCGTCGCCCGCCGCGCCCGTGCCCGCGGAGGAGCCGTCGTTCGCGGCGCCCGCTCCCACCGCGCCCGCCCCCGCGGAGGAGCCCTCGTTCGCGCCCGGCGGCGCCCGCCGGCGCGCCCGCAACACCGTCATCTTCTCCGTGCTGACGGGGTTCTCGCGCGTGGCCGGCCTCGTGCGCGAGCTCGTCGCCCGCAGCTACTTCGGGGACTCCGGCGCGATGTCGGAGTTCCCACTCGCGTTTCAAGTGCCGAACCTAAGCCGCGCGTTCGCGGCGGAC
>JBPCNM010000451.1:0-5084 GCA_051001255.1 Solirubrobacteraceae bacterium | reverse complement strand
TGGGCGATCGTCTCGGCGGGCTCGCGGGCCACGGCGAGCGAGCGGATCGTCTCGGAGACCCACATGACCTCGTAGAGGCCGACACGGCCCTTGTAGCCGGATCCGCCGCAGCGCGCGCACCCGACGGGCTCGTAGCACTCGAGGTCGAGGCCGACGTTGAAGCCGTTGAGGCGCATGACCTCCGCGGGCAGCGTCACGCGCTGCTTGCACTCCTCGCACAGCAGCCGCGCGAGCCTTTGCGCGACCACGCAGTCGACCGCCGAGCCGACGAGGAACGGCTCGATGCCCATCTCGATCAGGCGCGTGATCGCGCCCGGCGCGTCGTTGGTGTGCAGCGTGGAGAGGACGAGGTGGCCGGTGAGCGCCGACTCGATCGCGATCTGCGCGGTCTCGCGGTCGCGGATCTCACCGACCATGATGATGTCGGGGTCGGCGCGCATCATCGAGCGCAGGCCGGCGGCGAACGTGAGCTTCGCCTTGTTGTTTACCTGGACCTGGGTGAGCCCTTCGAGCTGATACTCGACCGGATCCTCGATCGTGATGATGTGCTTGTCGATCGTGTTGAGCACGTTGAGCGCCGCGTAGAGCGACGTCGACTTGCCCGAGCCGGTCGGGCCCGTGACGAGCACGGCGCCGTGGGACTGCCCGAAGGCCTTCGTGAAGCGCTCCAGGGCCTGCGGGAGCATCCCGAGCTGCTCCATGCTGATCAGCGCCTTGGTGGAGTCCAGGATGCGCATCACGACCTTCTCGCCGTGCTGCGCGGGCAGCGTGGCGACGCGGAGGTCGATCGCCTTGTCGCCGACCTGCGTCGAGACGCGGCCGTCCTGCGGCACCCGCCGCTCGGCGATGTCGAGGTCGGCGAGGATCTTGATGCGCGACGTGACGGCCGGGACGATCGAGACCGGCACCGTGGCCGCCTCGTGGAGCACGCCGTCGACGCGGTAGCGGACGCGCATCTCGTCTTCCTGCGGCTCGAAGTGGATGTCGGAGGCACCGCGGTCGACGGCCTCGGAGATCACGCGCTGGACGAGCTCGATCACCGAGGAGTCCTCGCCGCCGGCGCCGAACGCCACGGTCTGCGGCACGTCGTAGACGGGCGCGGACGGCGGCGGCGCCTCCGTCTCGTAGCTGTCCTCGGGCAGCTCGACAGGCGCCGCGGCGCTGCCGCCACCCCAGTTGGGATCGCCGATGCGCTCGAGCACGTGGTCGATGTCGGTCGGCGACGCGACGGCCGGGCGGACCTCGTAGCCGGTCATCACCGCGATGTCGTCGACGGCGAGCACGTTGGCGGGATCCGACATGGCGACCAGCAGCGTGCGGTCGCCGGCGAAGGAGACGGGCACCGCGTGGTAGCGCCTGATCGCCGCGGGGGTGACGAGCTTCGCGGCGTCGGGGTCGACGCGATAGACCTGCAGGTCGAGGTGGTCGAGGCCGAAGCGCTCGGCCACGGCGCGGGCGAGTTGCGGCTCGGTGATGGCGCCGGTGGAGACGAGCACGCGCTCGGCAGAGGAGCCGGCCGAGCGCGCCATCTCGACCGCCTCGTCCATCGCCTCGCGCTCGACGAAGCCGAGGTCGACGATGACGTCGGTCAGCACCCTTCCCGAGCCGCCGCGGCGCGACGGCATCGTGATGCCGTTGCCCCGCTTGGGCTTGCCTGCTGCGGGCTTGGGTGCCGCCCCGGCTTGAGTCGGTGGGTTCATGGTTCAGGCGTTAAGGTCGACGGCGCCGCGCATGGCCTCGCGGGGGGCCGCCCTGTCGGTCCAGCGCTCGAACGAGGCGGCGCCTTGCGCGACCAGGATCTCCAGCCCCGACACCACGATTGCCCCTTGCTGCTTAGCTTCAGCGAGGAGTCGAGTGCCACCAGGCCTGTAGACCATGTCCACCACGTAGCGTCCGACGCCCAAGCTATCGGCCCGGAGGGGCAGGCTCTTGAACGTCGCGTCCGTTTCCCGCAGTCCCACGCTGGTGCAGTTCACGACCAGCGCAGCGGCTTCCGGCGCGTCGACGACGCGCCCGCCGAGCTCCGCGACGAGCCGGTCGGCGCGCTGGCGCGTCCGATTCCACACCATCACGTCGGCCGCTCCAGCCGTCCGCAGGGCGTAGACGGCGGCCCGCGCCGCCCCGCCCGCCCCGAGCACCAGCGCGGTCAGCCCGGCCGGATCGACCGCCAGCGCGTCGAGCAGGCCGGCCACGTCGGTGTTGTCGGCGAGGATCGCGCCGGAGGCCTCGAAGGTGAGCGTGTTCGCCGCCCCGACGGCCGCCGCGGTGGGCGTCGCCTCGTCGGCGAGGGCGAGCGCCGCCTGCTTGTGGGGGATCGTCACGTTGAGGCCGCGGAAGCCCGCCGCGGGCAGGGCGCGGACGGTCTGCGCGAAGCGCTCGGGCGGGAGCGGCAGCTTGAGATAGCGCCAGCCGGCGAGGCCGACGGCGGCCAGCGCGGCGTTGTGCATCGCGGGGGAGCGCGAGTGCGCCACCGGCCAGCCGGCGACCCCGAGGTAGGTCAGCAGTCCTGCTCCGGCGCGTTGCCGCCGTTCTTCTCGCGGGCGGCCTCGTAGGCCGCGACGTTGCGCTCGTGCTCGGCGTTGGTCTCCGCGAATGCGTGGCACGCGCCCGGCTTGGCCACGTAGAACAGGAAGTCCGTCTTGGCGGGCTTGGCCGCCGCCTGCATCGACGCCAGGCCGGGGTTGCCGATCGGCGTCGGCGGCAGCCCGGGGTTGATGCGCGTGTTGTAGGGCGTGTCCTTGTCGAGCTGGGAGCGCAGCAGCGGCCGGCTCCAGTTGCTCTCGGCGTAGCGGATCGTGGCGTCGATGCTCAGCGGCTCACCGATCCTCAGGCGGTTGTAGATCACGGAGGCGATCAGCGGCCGCTCTCTGTCCGACGGCGTCTCGCGCTCGATCATCGAGGCAATGATGAGCACGTCGTAGCGCGTCAGGTTCCTGCGCCTGGCCGCAGCGAAGTCGATCCCGCCGAAGTTGGCGCGGAAGGCGTCGAGCTGCTTGTCGACCAGGTCGGTCGCGTTCGCGCCGGCCTCGAGCTCGAACGTGGCCGGGAACAGGAGGCCCTCGGTCGTCCTGGTGCGCCTCGGCGCGCCCAGCCTGCGCACGCGGGCGAGCGCCTCCCTGGAGCCCGACGCTCTCAGGTAGGAGCCGTCCACGCGGCTCCTGTCGATCGCCGGCGCCGCCTCGCGGCGCGACGGGCCCTCCGGGATGGTGACGCTGAACGTCTCGACCACGCGCACCTTCGGGCCCTGCATGAGCGCGTCGATCGCCGCGCCGTTGGTCATGTCGCGCCGCAGCACGTAGCGGCCCGTGCGGAGCTTGCCGCGGCGCAGCGTGAGCGTGGCGTTGAGCTCGAAGAAGCGCGCGTCCTCGACCACGCCCCGGTCCTCGAGCAGCGTGCCGATGCTGCCGGCGTCGGCACCCGCCGGGATCCGCACGGGAACGCCGCGGGCTTGTTCGTTCTCGCTCTGCAGCGGCTGGAAGGTCGCATTGATGATGTAGAGCGCGCCGCCGATGACCAGCAGCGCGAGCAGTGCCAGCAGCCGCCGGAACCAGCGGCGCGGCTTGGGCGAGGTCGGCGGCAGCGCCGGGCGGCCGGGGCGGCCGATCCGCTGGGCACGCGCGGCCCGGCTCATCGGTTGGCGTTCGGCCACGACCGTGCGGCGCGTCGTGGGCAGCGGCTCGAACACCGGCTCGGGCTCCGGGGAGTCAGGCCCCTCCGACAGCGGCTCCGGGCCCGGCCACGCGGTCGAGGGGTCAGACCCCTGCCGCGCCGGCTCGACCTCGCCCTCGCCCTCGCCGCGAACGCGGCGCCGGGCCGCCCGCTCCTGGGCCGCTCGCTCGCGCTCGTCTGGTGTGCGGCCCAACACTAGAGTGCGCGCTCGCGCTCCTCGGCTCGCAGCAGGAGGTGGGACGGCAGGCCGTCCTCGCCCTTCACGGCCGTGATCTCTCCGATGACCGGCACCATCAGCCCCTGGCCGTGCATGAACGTGCTCTGGATGCGCACGCTCTCCAGCGTGCCCGAGATCAGCTGGGAGAACTGCTCCTGCTGCTGGGCGTAGTGCTTGCGGTCATGCGGAGACGGCCACGCCGCCTTCGCGAACTCATGTTCCTGATACCCCACGAGCCGACAGAATGACGGATTGAGCTCCTTGAACTTGCCGTCGGTGCCGATGACGGCCATCGGCAAGCTCTCGTCGTCGAAGCCGTGGCGCGGGTCGCGCGCCTCGGGCGGCGCCTCGTCGGCGGGCTTCTGGAGGCTCCGCGGACGCCCCTTGGCGGCCAACCCGAGGATCTCGCGGAACACCGCGCTGACCTGCTCTCCGTTGCCGTCCGAGGCGCTCTCGGCGACCTTGCGGGCGCTCTCGGCCTCGCGCCGGGCGACCAGCGCGGCCTGGCCGGCGGACGTGAGGCCCGCCTTCATCTCCTCCATCGTGGAGATCGCGAACTGGACCTCGGCCTGGAGCGCCTCGACCTTCTCGTCCTCGAGCTTCGCCTGCTCGGCGGTCGCGCGCGCCTTTTCCGCGACGGCGTTGGCCAGCTCGGCCTGCACCCGCACGGCGGCGGTCTCCTCGCGCATCGCCTCCACGTCGGCCCGCAGCTCGGTGACGCCGCCGGCGGCCTGCTCGGCCACTCCGCGGACGGCGGCCAGCTCGGCGAGCAGCTCGGCCGCACGTGCCTCGCTCTCGGTGCGGCCGGCGGTGACCTGCTCGGCGAGCCGCTCGACCCCGCCCTCGAGCGCGTCGATCTGCTCCCGGTTGGCGCCCAGATCGGCGCGCACGAGCGTGAACGTCCGGTCGACGGCGGCCAGGCGCTCCTGCGCGCCACGTCCGGCCGCCTCGGCGGCGGCGATGGACTCCTCGCGGACCGTGCCGAGATCGCGGCCCAGCCGGGCCACGTCGGCCGTCGTGGTCTCCAGGCGCTCGCGCCCGGCGTTGAGCTCGCGCCGGAGCAGCTGCGCGTCTTCGCGCGCCTTGCCGGCGTCCTCGCGGGCCGCCGTCGCGGCCTCGTTGGCGGTGGCGGCGTGCTGCCGGGCGCCGAGCGCCTCCTCGGCGGCCTGCTCGAGCTGCTCGCGGGTGACCTGCACCT
>JBPCNM010000450.1:0-11336 GCA_051001255.1 Solirubrobacteraceae bacterium | reverse complement strand
CTAGTCGCTGCCGCCCTGAAAATCCTCCGGGGAGACCTGGTCGAGGAACTCCTTGAACTTGTCCACAACCTCCTCGGTGTCCTCCACCTCGTGCTCGAACTCGATCGCAGACTCCGCGATCACGTCCTCGGCCGCGAAGATGGGGGCGCCAGAACGGACCGCCAGGGCGAGTGCGTCACTGGGGCGGGAGTCGATCTCCACCTCGCGCCCGTTCACGGTGAGGGTGATCGAGGCGTAGAACGTGTTCTCGCGCAACTCGGTGACCGACACGCGCGAGCAGTTGACTTCGAGCTCGCCCAGCATCTCGAACAGCAGGTCGTGCGTCATCGGTCGCGGCGTCGAGGCCCCTTGGAGCTTCATCAGGATGGCAGCGGCCTCGGGATGCCCGATCCAGATCGGCAGGAACTTGTTCGTGTCGACGGCCTTGAGCAGGACGATCGGCTGCTTGCCGACCATGTCGAAGCTCACGCCGTAGATGACCATCTCCTGCAAGCTGGGCGCTCCTTGCAACCAGGGGGTGCCGGACGCCTCAGTATAGGCGCCGCAGGCAGGGCTTCTCGGCGGGCTTCCGGGCGTAGATTCGCATTCCATGCATCCGCTTGGCGGGGTCGTGCGAATACAGCGACAGCAACCAACGCTGTACCTCCTCCACTCCGAAAGGGGCCTCAATATGTTCCGCACGATGGCCGCAATGGCCACCGCTGCCGTGCTCGCGCTGGGTGTCGGCGCTTGCGGTGATGATGAAGAGCAGCCGACGACGCCGGCGGCGTCCTCGCGGCCCGAGCCGGTCGCGCAGATCGACGCACTCTCCGGTCAGAGGACCGCGGTGGCGCTCGATTCCGGCTTCGTCGAGGCGCTGGGCACACTCAAGCTCACCCCGGCTCCGGTCGGTGACGGCAAGATCTCCAAGGCCGGCATCGCAAGCTTCCCGATCACGGGCGGCAACGTGACCTACTACGAGCCCGGCTCCATCTCCCCGTACGTGCAGGGTGAGATCGACCATGACGGCAGCGGCCTCAGCCTGACGGGCGGCGGCAAGACCGTCGAGCTGACCGACTTCGTCGTCGATCCCGGCGCATCCGTGCTGACCGGCAAGGTCACCGTCGACGGCAGCGTCGCCGCCGAGAGCGCCCCGCTGTTCTTCCTCGACGGCCGCACGCTGCAGCCGCTCCAGGCCGAGGGCTCGACCGCCGTGCTCGAGGGCACCACGGTCAAGCTCAAGGAGGAGGCCGCGACCCTCCTCAACGACACGTTCGGCACCGACGCGCTCAAGGGCGGCTTGGTCATCGGCGTGGCGAAGATCACGGTCAACACGGCCTAGTCCGGACGCACGCCTGCGAATGAGAAGGCCCGCGAATGCGGGCCTTTCTCATGGGCGATCCAGGATTCGAACCTGGGACCTCTTCCTTATCAGAGAAGCGCTCTAACCGACTGAGCTAATCGCCCGCGGGGCGCGGATGATAGCGAGCCACGCGGGGAGCGCCGGGGTCGGTCAGGCGCCCGTCGTGACGCCGAGCCGCTCGACCACTTCGAGCGCTTCGTCGAGCGAGTCGAAGGCGAGTTGGACGCGGTAGCCATGAGCTCGCGGCGTCACGCGCACGTCCGCGCCGAGCGCGCGAGCGAACGCGTCCCCAAGCCGCTCGGCGGCCTCCACCTGATCGGGATGCGGACGCGGAGCGCCACGCCGCGCGGCGATCTCGCCGTCGTCCCGGCCGGCGGCCGCGCGAGCGCGCGCCTCGGTCTGCCGGACCGACCACCCGTGCGTGGCAACGTCGCGGGCGAGCCGGCGGCGGGCGTCGTGGTCGGGCGCCATCAGGAGCGCGCGGCCGTGACCCTCCGAGAGCGCCCCCTGCTCGAGCAGCACGAGCGCGTCTTCGGGCAGGTCGAGTAGGCGGAGCAGGTTGGAGACCGCGACGCGCGAGCGCCCCACGCGGCGGCCGACGTCCTCGCGGCTGAGGCCGAGTTCCTCCACCAGGGCGGCGCAGGCCCGGGCCGCGTCGAGCGGGTTGAGGTCCTCGCGGGCCATGTTCTCGATCAGCGCGAGCTCCAGCGACGCTGCATCGTCGTGCGGGCGGACCATTGCGGGAACGGTCTCCAGGCCGGCCAGCCGCGCCGCGCGCCAACGCCGCTCGCCGGCGATCAGCTCATACGTCCCGCCCGGTTGCGGCCGGACGAGCACCGGCTGCAGGACGCCTCGGTCCTTGAGTGAGTCGGCCAGCGCGACGAGCGCGTCCTCGTCGAAGCCGCGCCGCGGCTGCTGCGGGTTGGGGGCGATCAGCTCCACGGGAAGCTCCCGCAGCTCCGGCTCGCCCTCCGCGGGCGCGGTGGAAAGGATGGCCGCGAGGCCGCGACCCATGCCACGGGTTGGTTCAGCCACGCGCGGCCACCTCCTTGGCGAGCTCGAAGTACGCATCGGATCCGGCGCAGTGCGGATCGTGGTGGATCACGGGCCGTCCGAAGCTCGGCGCCTCGCCGAGCCTCACGTTGCGCGGGATCACCGTCTCGAAGACAAGGGACGGGAAGTGGCGGCGCACTTCCGCCTCGACGTCCTGCGCGAGCTTGGTGCGGGCATCGTGCATGGTCAACAGCATGCCCGCCACGGTCAGCCGCGGGTTCAGCTCACGCTGGATCAGCGCCAGCGTGTCGAGCAGGCCGGCGAGGCCTTCCAAGGCGAAGTACTCCGTCTGCACCGGGACGATCACCCGATCCGCGGCGACCAGAGCGTTGACGGTCAGCGGGCCCAGCGACGGCGGGCAGTCGAGCAGGATGTACGCATACGCATCGCGCAGCGGCGTCAGCGCGTCACGCAGCCGGCGCTCAGATCCCGGCAGACGGGGCAACTCCATCGTGGCGCCCGCGAGATCGGGCGTGGACGCGAGCAGCGAGAGCCGCTCCACCGAGGTGATCCGCACCACGTCGCGCGCCTCGACGTCGCCGCTGAGGACGTCGTAGAGGCCGAGCCCCTCCTGGCGATCGACGCCGACGCCGACTGTGGCGTTGCCCTGCGGATCGACGTCCACGAGCAGCGTCTCATAGCCCGCCTCCGCGATGCAGGCGGCCACGTTGACGGCGGTCGTGGTCTTGCCGACCCCGCCCTTCTGATTGGCGATTGCGTAGACGATGCCCATGACGGCGCCCGACGCTAGCGCCGGATGCGGCGGATCTTGCCGCGAGCATGCGTTCACGCGTCAGTTGGTGCGCCATCGGCGTAGATCCTTCGCAGACAGCGGGCGTTTTGTCGCACTTCCGGCTCGGCGCGGGAAGTTCGCCGGCGTGGGCACGACCTTGCGCAGGACATGGAGCGTCCTGCGCTGCGATCCGGGATAGGGCGCGACGCGACGCACAGCCTCGACGGCCAGGCCGAGATGCGCCGCGGCCGCGGCCGAATCGGCGGCCTCCGCCTCGGCGACTTCCCCCTTCCAGGCGACGAGCACACCGGCGTCACGCAAGAGCGGCGCCGCGTATTCGCACAGCACCGGAAGGGCCGCGAGGGCACGCGCGCAGACGACGTCGCAGCGCCCGATCCCCTCTCGCCACTCCTCCGCGCGTCTCCAGACCACGTCGACGTTGTCGAGCTCCATGGCCACTACCGCCGCCCGCAGGAACTCGCACTTGCGACCGGCGGATTCCACCAGGACCACGCGTGCGTGCGGGAGCACCGCGGCGAGGACGAGGCCTGGCAGACCCGCTCCTGCGCCGAGATCGGCGATCACCGAGGCCGAGCGGACCTCGTCGACCTCGAGCGCCACCAACGAGTCCGCGAGGTGCACCTCGGCCGCGTGGCGGTGATCGTGCACGGACGTTGGCGCGTTGGGATTGGCAAGCACGTCGAGCAGCCCCGCGAGCGCCTTCCAGGACTCGACCGGCACCCGGAAGCGCTGCAGCAAAGCCTCCACGTCGCCGCCCTTGACGCGGCTCACGGTGCCGTTCCGCGGCTTGCGACCGTTTCACGTGAAACATAGCCCGGGTTGACGACGAGGTTCCGCGGCCCGTAGCGCGCACGTGGCGCACACGACGCACACGACTGCGTCACCTCCGCGTTTGACGACGCGTGCACGCTAGAGCGAAATGGGGTGCGTTTCACGTGAAACGCACCCCGGCGTAAGGAGCCGTCGCGACGTGCCCCCAGCACGTTAGCCCCGGCACGGCTGGGCGTTTCACGCGACGACGACACCCCCGGGCGGCGCGGGCTTCGCGCGCTCATCGGCGGCCTAAGCGCTGAGCGGCGCCACGACAAGGTGCCGGTCGGGCTCGGTGCCCTCGGAGTAGGTCTCCACGTCGCCGCGATCCTTGAGATACTCGTGGACCACCTTGCGCTCGGTTGCGCTCATGGCGTCCAGCGCCACCGGGCGCGAGGAACGCAACGCGTCAGAGGCCGCCTGGTCGGCCTGGCGCTCGAGCGCCTGCCGGCGTCGATCGCGGTAGCCGGCCGCGTCGACCTCGACCTTCGGCGCGGCCGATTGGCCGTGCGCCGCGACCTTGAAGGCGAGGTGCTGGACAGCATCGATGGTCTGGCCGTGGCGACCGATGAAGAGGCCCATGTCATCACCATGCAAGATCCCGCGGATGCGATCTCCGTCCTCGAGGACCTCCACGTCGGCCTCGAGTTCGAGCGCCTCGTTCACGTGCTCGAGCAAGTCGCGCACGCGGTCGGCCGGTGTCCGCGCCTGCTCGGCCGGTGTCCGGTCCTGCTCGCTCATCGGCGCCTCCCGGAGCGCTTCTTCTTCTTCCGTGGCGATCGTGGGGGCGGCGTCGCAGGGCGGCTCTTCGGCGCAGGGGTCGAACTGGCACCGCCTGCGACGGTCGCGGGACGGGTCGCCGGTGCGGTCGCGGTGTCGCCGCGGTGCAGCATGCGATCCATGATCGACATCGGTGGACTGTCCCCGTCGTCGGATGGTGGCCGCATCGGGCCGAGCCGCTTCCGCACGATCGTCTGCTGGACGATCGTCCAGAAGTTCGTCGTGATCCAGTAGACGAGAAGTCCCGCCGGGAAATTGATGACGAAGGCGACGAAGACGAACGGCAGCGCCAGGAAGATGATCCGCTGGGTGCGGTCAGTCGCGGTCGACATCAGCACGGTCGACAGCAGCTGCGAGCCGACGTAGAGCACGATCAGCGTGATCAACACTCCGCCGGTCGCCTTGTCGGTGATGTCCGAGATGAATAAGAACTCGGCCGCGCCGCCCCCGCCACAGGGCCTCGGGTTGTCCGTACCGACGGGGTTGACGAGTGGGCATACGTCCAGGCGCAGATCGTCCTGCAGCATGTAGAACAGCGCGAGGAAGACCGGTAGCTGCGCGACCAGCGGGAGGCACGAGGCGAACGGATTCACCTTGTTCTCGCGGTAGAACTTCATCATCTCCTGGTTCAGGCGCTCGCGATCGCCCTTGTACCGCTCCTGGAGCTTCTTGATCTCCGGCTGGAACTTGGCCATGTTCTGCATGGACTTGAACTGCTTGAGCGTGAGCGGCAGCAGCGCTGCGCGCACCAGCACGGTGAGGGCCACGATCGCGGTGCCCCAGCCCAGTCCGACGCTGTCGTGCAGGAAGACGAGGATCGCCTCGAAGAAGTCGATCAGTGGCTTGAAGACGTCAGACACGGTTCAGGAGTGGGTCGAGTCGGTGGTCCGCGGGAGCGAGCGGTGGAAGAGCGTCTGCGCGGATACGGGGTCATAGCCCCCGCGGCTGAGCGGGTTGCAGCGCAGGAGACGCCAGGCGGCGAGCACGGCGCCGCGCAGTATGCCGTGGGACTCGATGGCCTGCACCGCGTAGGCCGAGCAGGTCGGGTGGTACTTGCAGCGCCGCGGCAGCGCCGGGGAGATCACGCGCTGGTAGGCGAGCACCGGAGCGAGCGCGACGCGGCGGGCGGCCGACCTCATGTCGCCGCCTCCTTGCCGCCGCTCATCGCATCGACGAGCTCGGCAAGCGCGATGCGAATCCCGCTCATCCCCTCGCGCTCGGCAAGGTCGCGCGCATCCGGGCGTGCCACCACCACGTAGTCCGACCCATCCGGCAGACGCTCGGCCTCGGCCCAGAACGCCTCCCGCAGGACGCGCTTGACGCGCGTACGATCGACGGCGCCACCCACGCGCCGCGAGACGGAGAGACCCAGGCGCGGGCCGTCCGGCGCGGCGTCGGGCTGGGGGTCCTCGCGTGGGAACGCGTAGAGCACGAGGAAGCGGTTGGCCTTCGAGCGTCCCTGGCGGTAGACGCGCTCGAACTCGGCGCTGCGCGACAGCCGGCGCCGCTTCGGGCTCCGCCCGCCGCTCGGGCGCCCGGCCACTAGACGGTGAGCCGCTTGCGGCCCTTGTCGCGACGCCGCTTCAGCACGATTCGGCCGGCGCGGGTGCTCATCCGGGCGCGGAAGCCATGGGTGCGGGCGCGCTTGCGCTTCTTGGGCTGGTAGGTGCGCTTCATAGGGACACAGAAGGGGTTGGCGTGCGGGTGCGCGCAGCGGCCGACAGGATAGCCAACTGCCGTCCGACAGCGCGCATCAACACGTCGTGCACATCCGCTGCACACGACTTCACCGGCGGGGGGCGGGCGGGTCCGCGCCTTTTCTGCGCGATTTGCGAGCCGCTCCCGGCACCCCTCCTACGACCCCCGAAGCCCATGCTATGTTCGGCCAGCCGGGCCTCCGCACGGGCCCCTTGTTCATCGTTTCTCGACCTTCCCTCCGCCCGAGGAGGATCCTTCGCGCGCCCGTGATCGACGACGAGCATCCATCCTCCTGGCGCCTCATCCGCGCCGAGATGCAGCGCGCGGTGCCGGAGTCGACGTGGCATCAGTGGCTCGAGCCCCTTACGGCTCGGCGGCTGCAGGACGGGACGCTGGTGGTCGAGGCGCCGGACGACATCCGCCCTTGGGTCGCCGCGCGCTTCGGCCGCCTGCTGCAGGCCTGCAGCACGGCCGTGCTCGGGCCCGCGGCACCCGTCGCCCTCGTCGCGCCGGTCAGCCGAGCCGAGGTGTCGGATGAACTCCACCCCCGGGCCGACTCGGGCGGTCCGGCCAACGCCTTCAACCCACGCCACACGTTCGAGCAGTTCGTCATCGGCGACTCCAACCGGCTCGCGCACGCAGCCGCGCTCGCCGTAGCCGAGCTGCCCGGCCTTGCCTACAACCCACTCTTCATCTGCGGGCCGCCCGGGCTCGGCAAGACGCACCTCCTGCACTCGATCGCCAATTACGTCACGGCCTACGGCGGCGGCGCGACCGTGCGCTACACGACGGCGGAAGCGTTCACCAACCACTTCCTCGGAGCGCTTCACGGACACGACGTCGAGCGCTTCAAGGCCGCGTACCGCGGCGTCGACGTGCTGCTCGTCGACGACGTGCAGTTCCTGCAGGCGAAGGTCCGCACCGAGCAGGAGTTCTTCCACACGTTCAACGCGCTGCACCAGGCGGGCTCGCAGATCGTGCTCACCTCCGACCGCCTGCCGCGCGACCTTGGCGAGATGGAGGTCCGGCTCCGCGAGCGCTTCGAGGCCGGCCTGGTCACCGACGTACACGCGCCCGACCCCTCCACGCGCCTCACGATCCTCCGCAAGCGCGTCCAGCAGGACGGGATCGATGCCATCGATCCAGGCGCCCTCGAGCTGATCGCCCACCGGGTCAGCGACAACGTCCGCGCACTAGAGGGCGCGCTGATCCGCGTCGTCGCGTTCGGTTCGCTGACCGGACGGCCCGTGACGGCGGAACTCACCGCCGAGATGCTCGCGGGCCTCTACCCCGAGCTCACGGCACGAAAGAAGGCAGCGACCGTGGAGGAGATCCAGGCGCGCACGGCTGAAGCGTTCGGCACCTCGGTCGAGGCGCTCGTCTCCAGCAGCCGCGTCGGCGCGGTCACCTGGCCCCGCCACGTCGCCATGTACCTCGCCCGCGAGCTGACCGACCAGACCCTGCCGGCGATCGGTCGCGCCTTCGGCGGCCGCAACCACACCACCGTGCTGCACGCGTGCCGGCGGACGGCCGAGCGGATCACCGGCGATCCCGATGCCTTCGAGGCGGTCCGCCGGCTCACCGCGTCGTTCGGACCCGGGCACTGAAGCGCGATGACGCCGCTCCGGCTGACAGACTGCCTCGCTCGTGTGCACACGAGCCGCACAGCTCCCGAACCGCAGCTTGCGGCCTCTTCGGCCGTCATGCACATCATCAACACCACTTATGACGGTGACCTCAATCTGAGTAGTCGTTCGAATCGAATCTGAAGCAGGCAACGACAATGAGAATCTCCACGCGACGCGACGCGCTGTTCGCACAACTCCAGACCGTGACCCGCGCCGCCTCGACGCGCAGCGCCGTCCAGGCGCTCTCGGGCGTACAGGTCCAGGCGTCCGCGTCCGGGATCGAGCTGCGGGCGACCGACATGGAGATAGGCCTGCGCGTCCCACTTGAAGGGGAGGTGGTCCGCGAGGGCGCCATCGTGCTCCCGGCGCGGTTGCTCGTCGACGTCGTGCGTTCGCTTCCCGGCGACTCGGTGACGCTCGAGCTCCGCGCGGCTGAGCAGGACGTCGAGATCGTGGCCGGCGCCGCCACGTTCCACATTCGCACGCTGCGGCTCGAGGACTTCCCGCCATTCCCGGAGCCGGAGCGCGACGGCCGCGTCCAGGTTCCCGGCGCCGCGTTCGTGGCCACGATCGCCAAGGTCGCCCGCTCGGCGTCGCGCGACGAGACACGCCCGGTGCTGACGGGCATCCTCGTCTCCGCCACCGGCGACGAGCTGCGCATGGTCGCGACGGATTCCTACCGGCTCTCCGTGAAGGAGACCAAGCTCGATGCGCCGCTGGAAGGTGCGTTTGAGGCCAACGTGCCCGCTCGGGCGCTCCAGGAGCTCAGCCGGATCGTCGGCCAGGCCGGCGAGGCCGAGCTGAGCGTCGCGGTGCGTACCAACCAGGTGGTCTTCGAGGCTGGCGGCATCGTTCTCTCGTCGCGGCTGATCGACGGCCAGTTCCCCAACCACCGTCAGCTGCTGCCCGACGCGTTCGAGCACGAGCTGCAGCTCGCGGGTGGCGAGATCACTGACGTCGTGCGGCGCATGTCGCTGCTCGCGCAGAAGAACGCGCCGCTTCGACTGGCGTTCAGCGAGGGAGAGCTGACGGTCTCGGCCCGCACGCCTGACGTCGGCGAGGCACGCGAGACGCTGCCGGTGCCGTTCCGCGGGGAGCCGCTGGAGATCGGCTTCAACCCCGAGTTCCTACGCGACGGGCTCGAGGCGGTCGAGTCCGGCGACGTCCTTCTCAAGCTGATCTCGCCCCTGCGGCCCGGGCTGATCGAGGCGGCGGATGACAGTGGCTTCGTCTACCTCCTCATGCCGATCCGCCTCAACGCGTAGCCGCGAGGCGCGTCAGCGTGATCGCCACGCGGCTCACCCTGCGCGACTTTCGCACCTACGCGGTCGCCGAGGTGCAGTTCGGGCCGGGGCTGACCGTCGTGTCGGGCCGCAACGGCGCCGGCAAGACGAACCTCCTGGAGGCCGTCTACTTCGCCTGCACCGGTCGCTCTTGCCGGACGGGCAATGAGCGCGAGTGTGTGCGCTTCGGTGCCGAGCTCACGCGGCTGGAGCTGCGCTGTGAGGACGGCGACCAGCGCCACGAGCTGAGCGTCGGCTTCCGGCCGGGGGAGGCGAAGCGGCTGCGGGTGGACGGCACCTCGGTGGAGCGCCTGACCGACGTCGCGAGCCGCCCACTGGTGTCCGTGTTCCTGCCCGATCGGCTCGAGCTGGTCACCGGGGCACCTGCGCTGCGTCGCGCGCACGTCGATCAGGTCGTCGCGGCGCTGCGCCCGTCGCGCACCGCGACCCGTCGCGCCTACGGCGCCGCACTCGCCCAGCGCAACGCGCTCGTCGCCGCGATCCGCGCCGGCCGCGCCGGCCGCGCCTCGATACCTGCCTGGGACGGGGAGCTCGCGCGCTACGGCGTCGCCCTGATGGCCGACCGCGCGGCCGTCGTCGCCGAGCTGCGGCCGCGCTTCGCCGAGCACGCCGAGGGGCTCGGCCTGACGGGCGAACCGGACGTCGCCTACCGCCCGCGCTCGAAGGCGAAGACCGCCGAGACGCTGGCCGCCGAGCTCGCCGAGCGCCTGGAGTCCGATCTGGAGCGTGGATTCACCGGCCACGGACCGCACCGTGACGAGCTGGTGCTGCGCCGCGACGGCCGCGAGTTGCGTGCCTACGGTTCCCGCGGCCAGCAGCGACTCGGCCTCCTCGCCCTGCTCCTCGCCGAGCGCGACGCGCTGTCCGATTCCCGCGGCACGCCGCCGCTGATGCTGCTCGATGACGTGATGAGCGAGCTCGACGCAGGACGCCGAACGCGCCTGGTGGACGTGCTGCGCGCCGGCGGCCAGAGCCTCGTCTCGACCACCGATGTCGGGCACGTTCCCGGTGGCGACGACGCCGGCGTGACCCGCCTGGCGATCGCCGAGGGCGCCGTCCTCCAGGAGGCTGCATGAGACGCCGCGGCCCACGCCCGCTCGCCGACGCGCTGGACCGCGTGACCGCGGAGCTGGCGCCGGCGACCCTGCTCGCGGAGGTTCAACGCGCGTGGGAGACGGCGGCCGGGCCGGCGTTCGCGGCCCAGTCCGAGCCGGTCGCCGAGCGTGCCGGCACGGTCACCGTGGCGTGCGCCTCCGCCGTGTGGGCGCAGGAGCTCGACCTGCTCTCCGAACAGGTCGTGGAGCGGCTCAACGCGGAGCTCCGGCGCCCGGCGGTGAAGGACCTGCGGCCGCAGGCTCGGCCGACCCGCAGGTGAGGCGCACATTTGTTGCTGTTTGCAGCAGTTTCGTAACGCGCTGCGGGCCGGATGCGGGGGGTCGTTGTGCTAGTGTTATGAGCACTGATCCGCCACGCCCCGGCTGCGGAGGACAAGCTCCCGCCGGGGCGTCGCGTGTGTGTGACTCGGAGGACCCATTGGCAGACGATCCCGACAAGACCAGCCCGCCCCGCTCCGGCTACGATGCCCAGGACATCACCGTCCTCGAGGGTCTCGAGGCGGTGCGCAAGCGGCCGGGCATGTACATCGGCTCCACCGGTGTGCGCGGCCTGCACCACCTGGTCTACGAGGTCGTGGACAACTCGGTCGACGAGGCGCTGGCCGGCCACTGCGACCGCGTCGAGGTCACGATCCACCCGGACAGCTCGGTCACGGTGGTCGACAACGGCCGCGGCATCCCGGTCGCCATCATGGAGAAGGAGCAGAAGCCCGCCGTCGAGGTCGTGCTCACCGTGCTCCACGCCGGCGGCAAGTTCGGCGACGGTGGCGGCTACAAGGTCTCGGGCGGCCTGCACGGCGTCGGCGTCTCGGTCGTGAACGCGCTCTCCGAGCAGTTGCACATCGAGGTCCG
>JBPCNM010000449.1:0-6451 GCA_051001255.1 Solirubrobacteraceae bacterium | reverse complement strand
CCTTGGCGCCCCTTTCCGCCGCCCGCCCCCAGGCGCGTCGCAGCAGCGGCGGGATCAGCAGTGTGGTGGCGATCGACATGCCGACGATCACGGCGAACAGCTCGGGTTCGACCACGCCGGCCGTCGCGCCGATTCCGGCGACGATGATCCCGACTTCGCCGCGCGGGACCATGCCGAGCCCGACGACCACCGCGTCGCGGGGACCCATCGATCGGGCCGCCAGCCACGCGGCGCCGAACTTCGTCACGAACGCCAGCACCGTGATGGCGAGCAGAAGCCCGAGGGTCCCGGCGTCGGCGAACGCGTCGAGCTCGACTTCCAGGCCGATGAACACGAAGAAGAACGGCGGGAAGAAGGCGTACAGCGGCGCGACCTCCTCCTCGAAGTCGTGGCGGTCCTTGGTCTCGGCGATGACCATGCCGGCGAGGAACGCGCCGATGATCGCCGCCAGGCCGATCTGCGCCGCGAACGCGGCGAGCCCGAGGCAGAGGATCACCGCCGGCAGCAGCGGCGATTCCGAGAACTTCGGGGCGTGAAAGACGTCGGGCCAGCGCGCGACCAGCCGCGTGCCGCCGATCGCCACGAAGACCACGAACCCGAGCGCCAGGACGACGACCACGCCGATCGACGTGATGTCGACGCCGCCCTGATCGGCGACGCCGACGGCGACGGCCAGCAGGACCATGGCGAGGATGTCATCGATCACCGCCGCGCCGAGGACCGTGCGCGCCGCGGCGGTCGCGAGCGCCTCGAGCTCGATCAGCACCGCTGAGGTGATGCCCACGCTGGTCGCCACCAGCGCGGCGCCGAGGAACACGCTCGTCCCCCCGCTCTCGCCCAGCACGAGGCCGGCGCCATAGCCCGCCGCGAAGGGCACGACGACGCCGAGAGCACCGACCCGCGCAGCCGTGGGGCCGACGTCGCGCATGTCCGACAGCCGGGTCTCCAGGCCGACCCAGAACAGCAGGAACACGACGCCGAGCTCTGCGAAGACCTCGAGCGTCTCGTCCGGCTCCACGAGACCGAGCACGGACGGGCCGATGATGACGCCGGCGAGGATCTCACCGACGAGTGCCGGCTGACCGAGCCGCTTGAACAGCTCGTCGCCGAGCTTGGCGGCGAGCAGCACGATGAACAGCGCGACCAGGACGTCGGCTACGCCGGTGGCCGCTGCGAAGACCATCAAGGCTCAGTGCCGGCGGCGCGGGATGAAGTCACGCATTGGCGATGAAACGCTGCGCCAAGGCGGCGAAGAAGTCCGACCGCGTGATCAACCCGACGACGCGCCGTTCCTCCGTGACGGGAACGATCAGGACGCGGTGATGGAAGAAGATCTCCGCCAGTCCGACGTCGGAGAAGTCGGGCCCGACGTCGATGTGATCGGTGTTCATGTACTTGGACACGGGCTCGGCGCGGCAGCTCTGGCGCTTCTCCAGCGCGGCGTCGATCGATTTCGGGACGAACCCGGCGTGCTTGAGGCTTCCGACATAGCCGGGCAAGAGCGCCGTGATGAACTCGCGCTCCCCGAAGATGCCCACGAAACGCCGGTGGCCGTCGACGACCGGCAGCGCCGGCAGCTCCGAATCGAGGAGAAGCTCGACCGCCGCCCCGATCGACTGGCCCTGCTCGATCAAGGGCGCGTCACGATGGACCAGCTCGGCGATCGTGCGGGGGCTCATCAGGCATACCTCAACAGGATGTAGGCGGTGGCCAGCAGCAGCGAGACCAGTGTGGCGGGAACGCCGACCTTGAGGAACTCGAGGAAGCGGATCGGCTGGCCGCTGCGCTCCGCCATGCCGGCCGCCGCGACGTTCGCGGCGGCGGCGACCAGGGTGAAGTTGCCGCCGAAGCAGGCACCGAGCGCGAGCGCCCACCAGTAGGCGTCGTCGCCGCTGCCGCCCTGCAGCTGCTCGACCACGGGGATCATCGTGGCGGTGAACGGGATGTTGTCCACGATCCCCGATGCGATCGCCGAGATCCACGTGATGCCCAGCAGCTCGGCGGTGCGGTCGCCGCCGGTGAGGTCTGCGACGCCGTCGGCGATCTGGCCGATCGCGCCGGTCTCCTCCAGCGCACCGACCATCACGAACAGGCCGATGAAGAAGAACAGCGTCGACCACTCGATCCCGGCCAGCGAGTCCTCCAGCGACTGGGTGGTGACGAGCAGCAGCACGGTGGCGCCGAGCAGCGCCACGGTCGCGGGCTCCAGGTGCAGCGGCTTGTGCACGAAGAAGAGCAGGATCGTCCCGATCAAGACCGGCAGCGCGCGCTTGAGCTCCGCGGGGTCCTCGATCGACCGGCGCGCGTCAAGCTCCATCACGCGCTCGCGCGCCTCGGGCGCGATCTGCAGCCGTGGCCGGAACCACAGGTACAGCAGGCCCGTCACGACCACGAAGGACACGAACGCGATCGGCGCGAGGTTGACGACGAACTCCACGAACGTCAGCCCGGTGGCGCCCGCGATGAGGATGTTCGGCGGGTCGCCGATCAGGGTCGCGGTGCCGCCGATGTTCGACGTGATGATCTCGATCAGCACGAGCGGCAGCGGGTCGATGTCGAGCGTGTCCGCGAGCAGGAACGTGATCGGCACCATCAGCAGGACGGTGGTGAGATTGTCCAGGAACGCGCTGAGCAGCGCGGTCGAGCCCGCCAGCGCGACCACGACCCCGAGCGGCCGGCCGCGCGCGATCTGCCCGGCCCGGATCGCGAGGTAGGTGTAGACGCCGGTCGTCTCGGTCAGCCGGACGATCAGCATCATCCCGGCGAGCAGGCCGATCGTGTTGAGGTCGATCGCGTCGATCGCCCGCTTCTGCTCGATCGTCTACGTCGCGACGATCAGCACGGCGCCCGCGAGCGCGATCTTGGTCCGGTGCACCTTCTCGCTGACGATGATCCCGAGCGCGACGACGAATATCCCGATGGCCAGCGCCATGTCAGTCCGCCTCCGGCAAGACCAGAACGGATGGTCGCGTTCCGAGCAGCCGCAGGTCGGCGAGGAACTCCGCGCACGTCGGATGCCGCACGACGGCGTCGGCGGCGGCGCTCACGCGCAGCTCGAGGCACCACTCCCACTGACGCGGGTGACGCAGCGCCGCGCTCTGGACCTGGTGCACGGCCACGTCGAGGACGTCGTCGCAGTCACGCAGCTTGGCCGACTCCTCGTGCACCCAGCGCGCATCCTCCGCGGCCGAGATGCCGCGACACGCGTTCCAGAGCACGAGGATGCGCACGGCGCCCATCCTGTGCCGCACCCGGCGGGCCTTCCATGGGCGCTTGCTCCCATCCCGGCGGGAGCGGCTCCCCATCTTCAGGGTTCGACGAGCCCCCGCCTGATCGCGTAGCGCGTCAACTCGACGCGATCTCGCATGCCGAGCTTGGCGAGGATGTTCTCGCGGTGGCGGTCCACGGTCCGCGGGCTGATGACGAGCGTCTCGGCGATCTGCTCGCTCGTGTATGCCTCCGCGATCAGCTTCACGACCTGAAGCTCTCGTGGGGTCAACGGGTCCGCCGGCTCCTCGGCCCGTGCGAGCACGTCCTGGATCAGCCGGCTCACCGCCGCGGGATACAGGAACGGCTCGCCGCGCATCGCCGCTCGGCACGCCTCCACGAGGTCGCGATCCGCGCCCGACTTCAGCACGTAGCCCGACGCTCCAGCCTTCAATGCCTCGAAGAGGTACTGCTCCGAGTCATGCATGGAGAGCATCAGGATCCGCAACTCCGGGCGGCGGCGACCCAGCTCGGCGGCTGCCTGCAGACCGGTGAACTTCGGCATCGAGACGTCCAGCACCGCCAGCTCGACGTCAGCGCGCAGGCCCTGCTCGATCGCCTCCGCGCCGTCCCCGGCTTCGGCGACCACCATGAGGTCAGGCTGGGCGTCGAGCACCATGCGCAGCCCACGCCGCACCATGGCGTGATCGTCGGCGAGCAGGATCCGGGCCGGCGTCATGGCAGCCTCAACGTGACGGCCGTCCCGCCGCCGCGCGCATCGGCCACCTCGAGCAGCCCGCCGACCAGCACGGCACGCTCGCGCATCCCTCGCATGCCGGCTCCATCCGTCGCGTTCGCGACGCCGCATCCGTCGTCCTGAACGCGCAGGACCGTCATGTCGCCGTCGGGCCTCAGCGTGAGCCGAATCTGCTCCGCGCCGGCATGGCGCAGCGCGTTCGTCATCGCCTCCTGCGCGACCCGGTAGACGACCACCTCGGCCTCCTGATCGAGCATCACGCCCGGCGAGATGTTGCGGTCGACGAGTGCGCCGGTGCGTTCCGCCTCGATGCACAGCTGTCGCAGCGCCGCGGCGAGGCCGAGGTCGTCCAGCGCTTCCGGTCGTAGGTTGCGAGCGATCACGCGCACCTCCTCGAGCGTCGCCCGAGCGGTCTCGCGCGCCTCGCGGATGCGCTGGCCCGGCTCCCCGCCGATGCTCGCCTGCACACGGTCCAGCTGCAGCAGCACGGCGGTGAGCGCCTGGCCGACCTCATCGTGCAGCTCGCGCGCGATCCGAAGCCGCTCCTCCTCCTGGGCGCCCAGCGCCCGCCGCGCCGAGTCACGCCGCTCCTGTTCCAGCCGTTCCAACATCTGATCGAACGCGGCGCCCAGCTCAGCCAACTCCGCCGGCCAGTCCGGCAGTCGTGCGCGACGTCCGGGCGCAAGCGGGTCCACCTCTCGCATGACCCCCATCAGCCGCCGCAGCGGGGCCACGGCGCGACGGAGGAGCACGTAGTTGACGAGCAGCATGAGCGCCAGCCCCACCGCAAGGACGAGCAGTTCGCGCTCCGCGGCCGGGAACGAGACGGTGACCGGCGTGAGCACGAGCACCGTCGTCGCGACGCCGAGCACGATCGCGTTGCCCACGAAGATTCGCCACAGCAACGGCACAGCGTGATCAGCAGGATACGCAGCGGCACGGGGAGCGTCGTCCGCGGGCGTGCGGGCGTGCGTGCCAGGCGTCCTGAGCTCATGCAGGTGCCGCTGCGTGGACCTGAGGACGACGAGCGTCCCGGTGGAGACGCGTCGCCACTCGGGCACGACATCGACAGCAGCTCGCGGACGAGTGCTAGCAGCCGGCCGGTCGCTGCCCGCACGCTCTCGAGTGGCGTAGGTCCCGTCTGCACCCGCTGCGGCGGGTGGACTCGGGGCCAAGCTGGCGGTACGGTCGGCGTGTCAACCAGGAGGAAAAGTCCCACCATGTCTGACTCCGAGCTCAAGGCCCGCCATCGCGCGATGTGGGCATCCGGCGACTACCCGTCGATGGTCGAGGCGTTCCTGCTGCCGCTGGGCCCACGGCTCGTCGAAGCTTGCGGCATCGGCCCCGGGATGTCGGTCCTCGACATCGCGGCCGGCACCGGCAATGCCTCGATACCCGCGGCGCAGCGCGGCGCGAGCGTCACGGCCAGCGACCTGACGCCCGAACTGCTCCAAGCGGGCCGTCACCGCGCGGAGGCCGAAGGGCTCGAACTCGAATGGGTCGAAGCCGACGCTGAGCACCTGCCGTTCGATGACGAGTCGTTCTACGTCGTCATGTCATCGATCGGCGCGATGTTCGCACCCCAGCACCAGGAGGTCGCCGACGAACTGGTCCGCGTGTGCCGTCCCGGCGGCACGATCGGCCTGCTGAGCTGGACGCCCGAGGGGATGATCGGCGCACTGTTTCGGGCGATGGGGCCCTTTGCCCCACCGCCTCCGCCCGGCGCGCAGCCGCCGCCGCTCTGGGGCAGCGAGGAGCACCTGCGAGAGTTGCTCGGCGACCGCGTCGAGTTGGGCGCGCTGGAGCGTGATGTGCTGGAGATCACGGCCTTCGACCGTCCCCGCGACTACGGCGAGCACTTCAAGGCGCGGTACGGTCCGACCATCGCCGCTCGGGCGAACGCGCGGCGGACCGAGCGTGAGGTCGAGTTCGACGAGGCGCTGGACCGATTCTGCGACGAATGGAACCGCGGCACGCCCGACCACGCGCGCTTCGAGATGGAGTACCTGCTCGCGGCGGGCACACGAGCGTGACGACGGGGGAGGGCATCGCCACACAGAGCCGACCGACCGCGTGCGTACGTCCGACGAAGAGGATCGCTCGAGCGCGACTGCCTGGAAGTGGGATCTGCTGAAGGCCTGACGATGCCTCGCCCACCCGCCCAAGCACCAGATGGACATCGCCACCGGGCTCGGCGCGAAGCTGACGGAGATCTGGTGGCGAAGCCATCGTCGCGGACGAGCCGACTAGTGCTCGGCTCACGCCGCTTTGCGCCGGCGCCGCGGGCTGCTCCTTTCACTTGAGAAGCGGGAGCGGGGCTGGCCACGACCGCGCGCTTCGTCGGGCGGGCGTCACGCCGCGTCGTCGATGTCCGCCTGCCGCAAGACGTTCCAGGCACCCGGGTCTCCTGTTGTCGGCGCCCAGAACGCGTAGCGCTCGATGTCGACGCGTCGCGCGATCCGCACGAGGGCGAGCGTCGACCGGCGA
>JBPCNM010000448.1:0-4797 GCA_051001255.1 Solirubrobacteraceae bacterium | reverse complement strand
GGGCGGGGGGACCACCGCCGCGGTGCTCGCCTTCGGCCCGCCCGACAGCGACCCCGCGCCCGGGAGCGCCGGCAGGTTCACGCGGCTGAGCACGTCGCCCAGCGGGCCGGAGACGTCCTCGAGCTGCGGCACGACGTGCTTGGAGAACTCGTAGACGCCCATGCCCTCCATGGCGGCCGCCATCATCACACCGGCCAGGCTGGAGCGCGACTCGCGGATGTCGAGCGTGTGCATCGCCTTCCCCGCGCCGAGCTGCATCTCCTCCGCGAGGCTCTCGAGCCCCGCCTCGCGGCACGCCGTCGCCGGGTTGCGGCGGAAGCGGTCGCGAAACGCCGGGTCGGCGAGCAGGCGCTCGATCAGCTTCGCGGCGATCTCTGACTCAGCGGCGGCCACGGTTCATGTTCGCACGCTCGACCAGCGGCTTGCCGATCACCACAAGCGCCGGGACGAAGAACAGGACCCACAGCGTCCCCATCACCACGTGGACGACGGTCGCGGGCGCGAGCGCGGTCAGGATCGGCTCGTAGCGCAGCGAGAGCGCGACGGCGAAGCCGCCCGCGAGCACCGTCCACCCGAGCCCCCAGAGCGAGTAGCGCGCGAGCACCGGCGAGTCGCCCGAGCGTCCGCGCCCCGACAGCCGGCGCGCGAACTGCTCGCGCGCGCGGCGGCGCAGCCCCGGCTCGCGCAGCCAGTCCACCAGCATGTGGTAGCCGTCGCGCTCGATGAACGGGTTGAGGTTGAAGAACGCGCCGACGTACCCGGCGAACGCGACGTTGAAGAAGATGTCGCGCACCGTGCCGCCGGGCGCCATCAGGCAGCAGAGCGAGAAGATCGCCCCGAGCGTGAAGTCCGACACGGGGCCCGCGGCGCTGATCGCGATCCGCCGCCGCCGCGGCTCGAACCACGCCTCGCTGGTGTCGACGTAGGCGTAGGGCAGGATCACGATCAGCTTCAGCCCGGCCTTGTCGACGCGCCGCCCGAACGACGCCATCGCCAACGCGTGCGCAGACTCGTGCACCGCGACGACCGCGAAGCGGCCGAGCAGGAAGACCAGGCCGCCCAGCCCGATCTTGTCCGCCACCACGAACGGCGTGCCGTAGCGCAGCCCGATCAGCGCGCCGAACACCCCGACGCCGACCACGCACAGGACGGCGACGAAACAGAGCGCGGGCCGGGTGAACAGCACCCAGCCGCCGCGGCGGTAGACCGCGTCGAACCCCGTTCCCAGGCCGGTGAACACCTTCTCGCGCGGTGTGACGAGACGGCGCAGGAAACTCGTCGGCGCCTCGGCGGCCGCGTGCGCGCCCGCCACCCCGGCGAGGAACCCGCGCTCGCCAAGGTCGGCGAGCAGGCGCGCGAGCCGCGCCGGCCCGGTGGCGCCGAAGCGCTGCTCGGCCTCCCCGATCAGGTCGACCAGCGAGCGCGTGCCGTCGAGCAGCTCGAGCAGCTGCGCGTCGTTGTCAGACAGCCGCAGGTACCCGTCGCGCGCGAGGTCGCGCAGCACCCAGCGGTGCGTGCCCTCGCCGGCGTCCAGCCGCTTGAGCGCGTAACCCGACCGCATCCGCGGGTGGATGCCGAACTGCGTGGCTTGCGCGGTGAGCCCGGTGGCGCCGGGCACCGCCCCGACCACCAGCGAAGCGCCGGGGCGCACGACGATCGTGCGGCCGGCCTCGGCGAGCTCGCGCCGCCGCTCGATCTTGAGCTCCTGGTCGCCGATCCGGATCCGCGCTCCGTCGCGCAGCGCCAGCGGCCCGGCGAGCCGCGCGTCGTCGACCCAGGTGCCGTGGCTGGAGCCGGCGTCCTCGATCCGCACGCCGCCGCCGTTGGTCTGCGAGATCCGGGCGTGGGTGCGCGAGACGCTGGGGTCGTCGAGCTGGAGCGTCGAGCCGGGCGAGCGTCCGATCACCACGTCGTGGACGAGCGCGAGGCGCTCACCGCCGGCGAGCACCAGCTCGAGCGGCGCCTCGGCCTGCCCCAGCGGCGCGCCGCAGGCGCCGCAGTAGGCAGCGCCGCGCGCCAGGAGGCGGCGGCAGTCCGGGCACAGCACGGCCCCGGCCTACTCCGCGGCCAGCGGCTGGAAGACCGGGTTGTCGCCGCCCAGCTTGAGCGAGCGCTGGTCCTTGGGGTTCTCGACCGACAGGCGCAGCAGGTCGCCGGTGTCCGAGCCGAGGCAGTCGTCGGCCCGCACCACCAGCAGCTGCTTGCCGTCCGGCCGCCAGATCACCTTGCACGCGACCACGCCGAGCGGCTTGGCGTCGGCGAGGAGGAAGTCGTCCGGCTTGGCCAGGAAGAGCTCGGGCCGCCCGTTGCCGCCGAGGCTGATGATCGCCAGCCGCTTGCCGTCGGGGGAGAGCGCCGCGTCCAGCACGCCCTCGCCCGGCTGTGACGTGTCCGTGACGAGCTTGCCCGCGCCGTAGTCGGCGGGGTCGCTCGAGAACGGCTTGGAGGTCTTCCAGCGCACCATGCCGAACTCCGCGGTGCCGGTCTTGAAGCCCCAGGCGAGGATCGAGCGGCCGTCGGGCGCCCAGTTGACCTTGCGCTCGATCGAGATGTTCGGCTCGTCCTTGCAGCTGGTCGTAAGGCCGCCGCCGCCGAGCTTGCCGAGGCACAGGTCCGACTGCTGGTCGGCGATCTTCGCCATCGCGATCACGTTGACGTCGGCGGTCGGCGCCCACGCGAGGTCGGAGAACCGCTCGCCCGGCTTGGACAGCGCCCGCGGCGCTTCGTCGGGCTTGGCGAGATCGCGCAGGAAGATCTGGCCGTCGCTCGTATACGCGATGGCTCCGCCGTCCGCGCTCCAGGTCGGGTCGTGCTCGTCCTGGGAGCCCTTGGCGATCGGGTCGAGCTTGGACCCGTCGGAGCCGTTGACGAGCAGGACGTCCTTGTCGTTGTCGTAGGCCAGCTGGGGGAAGCCGGCGGAGACGAAGAGCGTCACGGAGTCGCCCGCCTTCGCCTCGGTGCCGGGCTCGGGCACGACCTTGAACAGCGTGCCCTTGTCGGACTCGTCGAACGCCTTCTCGACCTTGGGCGCGAGGCCGAGGTCACCGGCCTTCTGCGCGTAGGCGTCCTGCGCCGCGCCGTCGATCGCCGGCACCGTGATCGGGCCGCCGCCGCCACCGCCGCCACCACCGCCGCCACCACCGCTACCGTCGCCGCCGGCCTCGCCGGCGCCGGCGCCGGCCGGCTTGTCGCCGGCTTCGCCCTCACCGGGGACCGTGAGGAAGATGTCGACCGGCGCGCCCTCCTTGACGATCTCCTTCGCCGCCGGGATCTGGCTCTTGATCTCGGCGTTCGGGTCGACCGGCTGCGGTGTCGCCTGCCCGAGCGACAGGCCGGCCTTGCGCAACCTCTTCTCCGCCTCGCCCGGCGTCTTGCCGACGAGGCCCGGCACGGTGACCTTGCCGTTGCCGACCGCGACCAGGATCGTGACCTCGGATTCCTTCTCGGCCGTCTCGCCGGCCTTCGGGGTCTGGCTCAAGACGGTGCCGGGCGCCACGTTGCCGTCGACCTTCTCCTTGGTCTGCGCTGCGAGCTTGAGCTCCGCCTCGGTGATCGCCTTCTCGGCCTCGAAGGCCGACTTCTTGCCCACCACGTCGGGGACCTCGACGGTCTTGGGTGCCAGCAGGAAGAGCGCGAGCGCCAGCAGCGCGAGCAGCGGCACCACGATGGCCACCCACCACGGCAGCCACGGCTTCTGACGGAAGACGGCCTGCGTGGGCGCCAGCGGGCCGGTGACCGCTGGCGGCGCCTGACCGCCGGGCATCTTCAGGTTGTTGAGGTTGAGGTTCATCCCGCGCGCCTGCGGGCCGATCACCTGCGGGCCGCGGACCATCGGCTTGGAGACCTGCACGCCGCCGGGCCCGAGGTGCACGTTGGGCTTGTGGAACTGCGGCTTGTAGATGCGCGGGCCGTGCACGCCCGGGATGCCCTTGCCGCCGAGCTTGCCGCCGAGGCCGCCGTCCTCGTCGAGCTCGCCTCCCTCGAGGTCCTCCTCGGCGTGGGCCGCCTGCAGCGCCGCGGCCTCCTCGCCGGTCTTGGTCGCCACGTCGAGCCGGCGCTCGTGCGGGCGCCCGATCCAGATCTGCTTGGGCGGGCGCACCCGCAGCGTCGTCTCGACCGTCTCGCCGGGCTGGACCTCGGCGGCGGGCGGGGTGAAGTCGAAGCGGCAGTCGTTGTCGGCCTCGGACGCGTCGAACGCGACGAGGACCGGTGCATTGGCCTTGTTGCGCACTGCAACCTTGAAGCCCGCCTTGCGCCGGCCGGACGCGCGCTCGGGCTTGACCTTCGTGTCGTGCTGCTCGAACGGCTGGATCCCCAGCAGCAGCGGCGCCGTCGCCGCGGTGCGCTCCTGCGCCTTGGAGTGCGCGACGACCTCCAGCTCCCAGATCCGCGCCTCGGCCGCGGCCGTGCGCGGCGGGTGCAGGTGGATCTCGACCTCCTGCTCGTAGGTGCCGCCCGAGCCGTAGGGGACGAGGTAGACCGTGTCGGGCAGGACCGTCCACCAGTCGTCGGGCAGTCCGTGCACGGAGAGCTGGTAGTTGTCGACGATGCCGCTCTGGTTGCGCACGAGCGCCAGCACGCGGGCGCGCTGCCCCGGGTGCACGCCGGCGGCCGGCAGCTCGCCCTTGGCGCCGTCGTCATCGGGCAGCCGCAGCGTGATCGAGGCCGGCTCGGCGTCGGGCTCGGCGGGTGGGGCCGCGGCGGGCGGCGGAACGGCGGCGGCGTGGACCGCGGTCCTCGCAGCCGGGGGCGGGGCGCCGAGCGAGCTCTCTCTTGTCCACCTCCCCCTCTTCCACC
>JBPCNM010000447.1:0-3732 GCA_051001255.1 Solirubrobacteraceae bacterium | reverse complement strand
TCGCTTGACCGGGTCGGCTGCAGTCAGCGCGAGCTGAGGCGCTTGAGCGCGTCGTCGACCTCGGCGCGCGCGGACGTGCCGGCGGCGAGGTTCTCCTGCTGGATCTCGAGGTAGACCTCGCGGCGGAACACCGGGATTTCACGGGGCGCCTGGATGCCGATGCGGACCTTCTCACCCATGATCGAGAGCACCGACACCTCGATCTCGTCGCCGATCATTATCGACTGATTGGACTTGCGTGTCAAAACCAGCAACTGCGCCTCCCTGCCGAGTCGATCCGCGTGTCTCGCCCGGGATACCCCGGGCTCATTGCCCCAAACAGCGCTCCAGAAGCCTAGCGCCATGGGGTCCCCCGCACCATGGGGCCTGCACCCGAACGCATTTTCGCTAGTCTCCCGGCCTGCGTATGAGCCGCCGATCGCTGCGTCCGCAGCTTAACCAGATCCGTGGGTGGGTGCGACAAGGGCGTACCGACGCGTGGATCGCCCATCAGCTCGAGGTGACCGTCCAGCAGATCCAGGCATTCAAGCGCGAGCACGGCTTGGAGCCCGACGGCGAGATCACCGCCGAGGGCGCCTCCACCGACGAGGTCGACCTGCGCGCCGAGGACGACGCGGCGATCGCGGCCGAGCTCGAGGCGGAGGAGGTCCGCCGGGCCGAAGAGGAGGCCAAGGCCGCCGAGGAGGCCGCGCGCACGGCCGCCGAGGCCGAGGCCGCGGAGGACTCCGAGGAGCCCGCGCGGACTCGTGAGGCCGGGCCCAAGCGCGCACGCGTAAGCCCGCGCGGCCGCGGCCGCAAGCGCCCCGCCGGGCCGCTGGAGGGCACGTTCGACCACGGCGAGGAGGGCTACGGGCTATGGCTCGACGCTGCCGTCGAGGAAGACCCCGTCTACGCCGAGCACTGGGCCGGCCACCGCCCGGTCGAGGTCACGATCGAGGAGGACCAGATCGTGATCCGCCGCGCCGGCGGCGGCGAGGACGACGACGACTGACCTCGACCGCATCGTCGCGCACCTGTGCGCGATCGAGGACGCGGTCGCCGAACGGACGGAGCCCCTCGCGTGGGGGACCGCGGTGTTCCACGCGGGCGTGCCATGGGTGCGTGAGGTCAACGTCGTGCGCGTGGAGGCCACCGGGCGCGAGGTGCGGCCAGGGGAGGTCGCGTTCGAGGCCGAGCGCCGCTTCCCCGCGCGCCCCGCCATCGAGGTTCTGCACGAGCCGATCGGCGCTGCGCTCGCCCCGCCGCTCGCGGCGGCGGGCTGGCAGATCAGCCGGCATCTCCTGATGGCGCTGGAAGGGCCGTCGCCCGCCGCGCCGCATGCGGTGGAGGAGGTGGCACCCGAGCTGGTCTGGCCGCTGCGCGAGGAGTGGATGCGCTCCGAGCCGTGGGGCAGCGAAGCGGCGGTGGCCACCATGCTCGCATGGGAGCGTGGGCGAGCCGAGTTGACCGGCGCGCGGGCGTTCTGCGCGCTGGAGGACGGCCGGCCCGTCGCGATGTGCCTGCTGCTCTCAACGCCGCACGCCGACGAGGTCGAGCGGGTCTACACGACGCCGTCGCACCGCGCCCGGGGGCTGGCCTATGCGGTCGTCGCCCGCGCCGCCGCCGAGGCCGGCGACCACCTCACGTTCCTGTTCACCGACGCCCACGGCGCCGCGCAGCACCTCTACGCCCGCCTGGGCTTCCGGCGGGCGTGGGTGGTGTATAGGTTTCTTGGTGCTCGGCGTACGGCTGACGGCCTCGAGCCTCGCGACGGCGGCTAGGGCACCCTCCCGCGTGCGCTCCGCGAGTTACGTGCGCTTGCCGCCCGCGTAGTCGGTCGCCTCGCGGAGGTAGCGTGCGAAGGCGGCGTCGCCGACGATGCGGACGTCCCACGCGAACGGCGCGTCGGGGGCCGCGGCGATGGCGACCCCGGAGACCCAGCTCGTGCCGGCGTCGTAGAGGTCGGCGAGCTCATCCGACGTGAACGTGCCGCCCAGTCGGCGGCGCAGCTCCTCGTGGACTTTGCGGGTCACGAGGTCGAGCACCGGACGCTCGTCGAACGGGGCCGATTCGAGCCGGCGCTCACCCGCCTGCCATTGCTCCAGCGCGGTCTCGAACGGCACGGAGCTATTTGACCACGTAGAGCTTCTCGCCCGCCTTGACCATGCCGAGCTTGCGCGCCTCGCGCTCCACGGCGCCCGGCTGCTTGAGCGCGTACTTGCGCGTCTGCAGCCGTGCGTTCTCCGCGCGCATCTGGGCGACCTCTTCACGCTTGCGCTTGGCCTCGGCGTATGTGGCCACCCACGTACGGGCGGGCCCGATGTAGAGGTACAGGACGAACGCGAAGACGCAGATCAGCGCCCAGCGCCCGACGCGGTCCCAGCGGATGCGAGCGGCGGCCATGCCTGACACTTCGTTCGCCGGTCGCCGGTTCCTGCAACGTATACCCCGGAGCGCAGGCGGGAGGCTGCCCTGCATGCGGCCGCGTCCCTCGACACCGGCAGCCGGACGCCGAGCACCGGAGCTGATCGCAGGGGGAGGCTGCCGGACCCTTTGACGAGCCCTAGCTCCGGAAGACAGTGCGCCCCGGATACTCCGCGTCCGCGCCCAGCGCCTCCTCGATCCGGAGCAGCTGGTTGTACTTCGCGACGCGGTCCGAGCGCGACGGCGCGCCGGTCTTGATCTGCCCGCAGCCGGTGGCGACGGCGAGGTCGGCGATCGTCGTGTCCTCCGTCTCGCCCGAGCGGTGCGACATCACCGCGGTGTAGCCGGCCTCGCGCGCCATTGCGATCGCGGCGAGCGTCTCGCTCAGCGTGCCGATCTGGTTGACCTTGACGAGGATCGAGTTGCCGACGCCGGCGTCGATCCCGCGCGCCAAGCGCTCCGTGTTGGTGACGAAGAGGTCGTCGCCGACCAACTGGACGGTGTCGCCGATCCGGTCGGTCAGCGTCTTCCAGCCGTCCCAGTCCTCCTCGTCCATCCCGTCCTCGATCGAGAGGATCGGATAGCGGCCGGCGAGGTCGGCCCAGTAGGCGGCCATGTCGTCGGAGGAGAGCGTGCGGCCCTCGTGCTCGAGGTCGTACGCGCCGTTCTCGTAGATCTCGCTCGTCGCCGGGTCCAGCGCGATCGCGAGGTCCTCGCCCGGCGCGTAGCCCGCCGCCTGGATCCCCGCCACGAGCGCCTCGAGCGCCGCCTCGTTGGACTCCAGGTTGGGCGCGAAGCCGCCCTCGTCGCCGACGCCGCCGCCGAGGCCGCGGTCGTGCAGGTGCCGCTTGAGGTGGTGGAAGACCTCGGCGCCCATGCGCAGGGCGTCGGCGAAGCGCGCGGCGCCGACCGGGACGACCACGAACTCCTGGAAGTCGACCGAGTTGTCGGCGTGCGCGCCCCCGTTGAGCACGTTCATCATCGGCACCGGCAGGATGCGCGCCGACCCGCCGCCCAGATAGCGCCACAGCGGCTGGTTCTCCTCGGCCGACGCGGCGCGCGCGGCGGCCAGCGAGACGCCGAGGATCGCGTTCGCGCCCAGGCGGCTCTTGTTCGGCGTGCCGTCGAGGTCTATCAGCGCGCGGTCCAGGCCCGACTGGTCGAGCGCGTCGCGGCCGGCGATCGCCGCGGCGATCTCGCCGTTGACGTTCGCGACGGTGTGCGTGACGCCCTTGCCCATGTACGCGTCGCCGCCGTCGTGCGGCTCGGTGGCCTCGAACTTGCCGGTCGAGGCGCCCGACGGCACCGCGGCGCGGCCCTGCGCGCCGG
>JBPCNM010000446.1:0-6150 GCA_051001255.1 Solirubrobacteraceae bacterium | reverse complement strand
GTGGGCGACTTCGAGCATCCCACGCCCGGCGGATGTGGGTGCGAGCTGACCCGGCACGAGCTCCGACGGGGTGTCGAGGGGGACCGGCGCGCCTCGGTCGAGGCGCACACCATCGACGGCTTCCCGTGGCTTCACGAGGCGCCCCTGATCCTCGTGATCGCCGGTGCCATCGCACCGGCTGCCGCAGAGTTCGGCGACCAGCCACCGCGTGGCGCCCGTGGTGTGCGCTACGTGCAGATCGAGGTCGGCCACGCGGCCCAGAGCATCGCGCTGCAGGCCACGGCGCTGGGGCTCGGCGCGGTCTTCGTCGGCGGCTTCGACGACGACGGCCTGCGCTCGACGCTGACGGCGCTGTCGAGTCCCCACGCCGCCCATGAACCGCTCGGCCTGCTGGTCATCGGTCACCCGCATCCGTGAGTGGCCGGGGGTCCGTCACAATGGCCAGCGGAATGACCGTGACCGTCCGGGACCTGCTCGACTTGCCGTTGCTGGCCGGGGCGCGCGCGGTGGCGGCCGGCGACGCCGCCGCGCGGCGCGAGGTCGCGTGGGTCGCCGTCATCGAGTGGCCGGTCGAGGACTTCGTGCGACCGGCCGAGGTCGTCCTCACCACCGGCGTCGGCTGCGACGACGCCCGCTTCACCCAGCTGGCCCACGAGGTGCTCGACAGCGAGGCCGCGGCCCTGTGCGCCGCGTTCCACCCGGTCAGCGGGCTCGCCGAGCTCCCCGCCGCGGTCGTGCGCCGAGCCGAGCGCCAAGGCGTGCCGCTCGTGCAGCTTCCGTGGGAGCTGCGCTTCGCCGACGTGATGCGCGCCGTAGCCGACCGCCTGCTCGCCGACCGGTACGGCGAGGGTCCGAACGCACCGCAGCGGCTGTTCGGCGAGTTCGCCGCCGCGCTGCTCGAGGGCCGCGGGCTCGGCGTCCTGGCCGCGACGCTCGAGCGGGCGCTCCAGCGGCCGGTGGTGATCCTGGATGCCGAGCTGCGCCTGCAGGGTCACGGCGAGCGGGCGCGCGAAGCGCTGGGCGGCGCACGGATCGCCGCGATGGAGGCGGGCGCTCCGCGGCTGGAGGCTCACAGCGTCCGCGCGCTGCGTGCGCTGCTGGGGGCACGCAGCCCGCGCAGGGTCGATGAGGTGCCCGAGCTCGGGTTGGGTCCTGGCACGACCCTCGCTGCGCGGGCCGGTCAGCGCACGCTCGGGGTGATCTACGTGCTGTGCGACGACGCCACGGGCGAGTCGCTGGGGGACCTGGACCTCGGCTCGCTCGAGCAGGCCGCGCTCGCGGTGGCGCTCGAGCTCCTGCGCCGGCGCTCGATCGTGGAGACGGAAGCCCGCGTGCGCGGGGACTTCCTCTGGGACGTGGCCCTGCGAGGCCTCGCGAATCGCGACGAGATCGCCGCCAAGGCCGCCCTGCTCGGCCACGATCTCGGCGAGCGCCACCTCGTCGCCGTCGCCCACGTGGAGGCCGCAGGGAACGCCGTGGAAACCGCGTTCGCCGACGTGCGCGAGCTGCTCGCGGTCGGCGTGCGAGCGGATCAGCTCGCGCTGCGCGAGAGCCGACTCCTGGTCCTGCTGCCCGACGCCGGGCGCGCGGAGCTGTGCGCGCTCCTGGAGGGCGCCTCCCGCGCGGCGGGGCCTCCGCTCTCCTGGGGCCTCGCCGAGGATGCGCTCCCGCTGGTCGAGCTGGCAGCCGGCTACGACAGCGCGGTGGCGGCCCTCGACGTGGGCCGCAGCCTGCACGGGCCCGGCGCCGTGGGCGACGCTCGCGCGCTCGGCCCGTTCCTCGCGCTCGGCGTCCTCGGCGCCGACGAGGGCACGAGCCGGCGGGTGCTCGGGCTGATCGGTCCGCTGGTCGAGTACGACGACCGCAGCGCTCGCGATCTGCTCGGCACGCTCGAGGTGTTCCTGCAGGAGAACGGCAACACGAGCTCCGCCGCGCGGCGGCTGCACCTCAACCGGCATTCGCTGCTCTACCGGCTGCGGAAGATCGAGGAGCTGACCGGGCGGTCGCTGAGCCGCCACGACGATCGCTTCCTGCTCGAGCTCGGCGTGCGGCTGGCGAAGCTGACCCCGGGACGCCGGTGAACTTCGAGCTCGACGAGTACGGCGACCGGCTGGACCGCACGCGCGAGCGGATGCGGGCGCAGGGGATCGACACGCTGATCGTGACCGATCCGGCCAACATGCACTACCTGACGGGCTACGACGGCTGGTCGTTCTACACGCCGCAGGGCGTCGTCGTCCCCGTCGAGGGCGAGCTCCTGCTCTTCACCCGGGCGATGGACGCCAACGGCGCGCGGCTGACCACATGGCTCGAAGACCGGCAGATCCTCGGCTTCCCGGAGGACCTGGTGCAACAGCGCGACCGTCACCCCCTCCAGTGGGTGGCGGGCGAGCTCACCCGCCGCGACCTGGCCGGCGGCGCGGTCGCGCTCGAGCTGGACTCCTACTTCTTCTCGCCCCGCGCGTACGAGGCGCTGCGCGCCGGCCTCCCGGGCGCGCGCTTCAGCGACTCCGAGCAGCTCGTGAACTGGGTGCGCGCGGTGAAGAGCCCCGCGGAGATCGAGCTGATGCGCCGGGCGGCCCGGATCATGGAGCGGGTGATGCGAGCGGGCATCGACGCGATCGAGCCCGGCGTGCGCCAGTGCGACGCCGTGGCCACGATCGCGGCCGCGCAGGCCGGCGGGACCGAGGAGCACGGCGGCGACTACCCGGCGATCGTGCCGATGCTGCCCACGGGCGTCGGCACGTCGGCGCCCCACCTGACGTGGAGCGAGGCGCCGCTGCGCTCGGGCGAGGCGACGGTCCTCGAGCTTGCCGCGTGCCACCGGCGCTATCACTGCCCGCTCGCGCGCACGGTGTACCTTGGCGATCCGCCGCGCAGGCTGCTGGAGACGGCTCGGGTGGTCGAGGAAGGGCTCGAGGCGGCGCTGGCGGCCGTCCGCCCGGGGGCGACCTGCGAGAGCGTCGAAGCCGCCTGGCGCGAGCTCATCGGGCGCCACGGCCTGGAGAAGAGCTCGCGCATCGGATACTCCGTCGGGCTGGGCTACCCGCCGGACTGGGGAGAGCACACGATGAGCCTGCGGCCGGGTGACCGGACGCCGCTCGAGCCCGACATGGCGTTCCACATGATCCTCGGGATGTGGATGCAGGACTGGGGCTTCGAGCTGTCCGAGACCTTCCGCGTCACCCAGGGCGGCGCCGAATGCCTCTGCGCGTTTCCGCGCGGGCTCACGGTCAAGCGCTGAGCGGCACGCCCAGGATGCGCAGGATCGCCAGCGCGTAGATGCGGGCGGCCAGGACGACGTCGGCGAGCTCGATCGACTCGTCGGGCTTGTGCGCCTGCTCGGCGACGCTCCCGGGCCCGAGGACGACGGCCGGGATGCCCGCGTCCCGCATGACGTAGCCGCCGTCGCAGGCCGCCGTCCAGCCGGCCAGGGGCAGGTCGGGCCCTCCCGCATCCACCGACGCCTGCTGCACGGCCTGCACGAGCGGGTCGTCGCGAGCGACCTCGAAGCTCGGGATCTCCATCAGGAGCGCTGCCTCCGCACTCAGGCCGTCCTCCTCGAGTCCCAGGGCCTCGAGGGCGCGCTCGACCTCCTCCAGGGCCTGCGCGCCCGTCTGGCCCGGGAGCAGCCGGCGGTCGAGCGAGACCGTGCACGCGGCGGGCACCATGGCCGTCGACGTCCCGCCGCCGATCATGCCCACGCTCCACGTCGCGCGGCCCAGCAGTGGATGCTCGTCCGCGGCGAGCTCGCGGTCCAGCCGCCGGATCGACTCGACGGCGCGGGCGCCGCCGTGGATCGCGTTGCGTCCCTGCTCGGCCGAGCCGGCATGGGCCGCCCGCCCCCGCACCTCGATCTCGACGTAGCAGTTCCCGCGACAGCCGATGACGGTCTGGAGCCCTGTCGGCTCGGGCACCAGGGCGCAGCGCGCCGTCGGGTGACGGGCCAGGAACGCACGGACTCCCCGGCCGTGCTCCTCCTCGTCGATGACCGCGGCGAGCGTCACCCGCTCGCGCAGCGCCACGCCGGCACGTGCGAGCGCCGCCATCGCGGCGACCGCGGCCGCCAGCCCGCCCTTCATGTCGGCGGCGCCCCGCCCCACGAGCCGCCCAGCCTCCAGCGACGCGCCGAAGGGCTCGTGCGTCCACCCGTCGCCCGCCGGGACCGTGTCGGTGTGCGCGAGGACCAGGACCCCGGGCCCGCCGGGTGGCCCGAGCGACGCGTAGAGGTTCGGGCGCCCCGGGAGCACCGGCTCGAGCTCCACGGCCAGGCCCAGCGCCTCGCACGCCTGCGCCAGGTGGGCGACGGTCTCCTCCTCGCACCCCGGGGGGTTCGGGCTCGGGCACCGGACGAGTGCGCCCAGCAGGGCGGTCAGCTCGGCCTCGTCGACCGCTGCGAGCACCGCGCTCTCTTCCTCGGTCACCGCCATGCCTCCTCGCATGCTGCTACGGAGTGGCCGCTCCGGGTTGCGCCAGTTTGGCCAACATGCGGCCGCAATCATGCAACAGACTGTCGTGACGCGTCCACCTGAGCCCCGACTAGCCTGGCCCGAAGTACGAGGATCTGGAGGGGAGACGCTATGGACGACTCGACGCTCTCGCGCCGCGAGATGCTCAGGAGGGCGACGGCCGCAGGGCTCGTGCTGCCGCTTTCCGGAGGACTGCTCGCCGCCTGCGGCGATGATGGCGGCGGCGCCACCGCCGGATCAGGATCAGGCTCGGGCGGGCCCGGGCTGCTGGAGCAGCTCAAGCGGACCGGCGTGGCGCGCATCGCGATCGCGAACGAGCCTCCCTACACAAGGGTGGAGCCGGACGGGAACGTCACGGGCGCCGAGCCGGAGATCGCCCGGGCGGTGCTCAAGGGCCTCGGCATCGGCGAGGTGCAGGGGGTGGTCACGCCCTACGAGGCCATGATCCCCGGGCTGAAGGCCCGCCGCTGGGACATGATCACCGCCGGCCTGTTCATGAAGCAGTCGCGCTGCGCGGAGATCCTCTACTCGGAGCCCACGGTCGTCTCGACGGAGTCCTTCGCCGTCAAGCCCGGCAACCCGCTGGGGCTCAAGACGATCGCGGACGCCCAGGCGAACCCCGATGTGAAGGTGGGAGTGCTTCCGGGCGGCTTCGAGGACGGCATCCTCAAGGAAGAGCAGTTCCCCGGAGGACAGATCGTCAAGGTCCAGGACGGGCGCAGCGGGATCGAGGCGCTCGGCGCCGGGCGCATCGACGCCTTCTTCCTCCCCACCCTCTCGCTCGACGCGCTCCGCGACGGCGGCGACTTCGAGGTCACGCCGCCGGTCGAGGACGCCCCGGTCACGGGAGCCGGCCACGGATTCCGCAAGCAGGACAAGGCGTTCCGCGACGCCTACAACGCCGAGTTCAAGAAGATCAAGGACAGCGGCGAGTTCGCCCGCATCTTGAAGCCCTGGGGCTTCCCCGCCGACGCGGCGATCGAGACCACGGCGGCCGAGCTCTGCAAGACCGAGGGGTAGACGTCCGCCCTGTCCACCGATGTCTGAGATCCAGCCGTTCCTGCCGTTCCTGCTCAAGGGCGCGCTCGTCACCGTCCAGGTCACCCTGCTCGGGCTGGCGGTCGCGCTCGTGGCCGCCTTCGTCGCCGGGCTCGGTCGCCTGTCGGGCGCCCTGCCCGTCCGGTGGGCGGCCGGGGCGTTCGTCGAGACGTTCCGCGGCACCTCGGTGGTCGTGCAGCTGTACTGGTTCTTCTTCGCCCTGCCGATCTTCGGTCTCTCGCTCACCCCGATCGTCGCGGCGGTGCTGGCGCTCGGGCTCAACGGCGGCGCGTACGCGGCCGAGATCGTGCGCGGCGCGGTGCTCGCCGTCCCGCGCGCGCAGGTCGAGGCGGCGACCGCGCTGAACATGACCCGGACGACGCGCATGCGGCGGGTGATCCTTCCCCAGGCCGTGCCGCTCATGCTCCCGCCGTTCGGCAACGTCTCGGTCGACCTGCTCAAGGCGTCGGCGCTCGTCTCGCTCGTCACGGTGTCCGACCTCACCTTCCGCGCCCAGGTCGTCCGCTCATCGACGGGTGAGACGGCGCTGATCTTCGGGCTGATCCTCGTGATCTACTTCGTGCTCGCGTCGGCCCTCGCGCTGTTCTGGCGGGGGCTCGAGCGGCGCGCGCGGCTCGACGGG
>JBPCNM010000445.1:0-3075 GCA_051001255.1 Solirubrobacteraceae bacterium | reverse complement strand
CCGTCCTGACCCCCAGGGCGCACAACCCCACCGGCGCAAGCATCAGCCCCGCCCGCTCACGCCAACTACGCGAGGCGCTCGCCGATCATCCCGACCTCCTCGTGATCGAGAACGACCACAGCGCCCTCGTGGCGGGCGCCGAGCATTCCCCCGTGGCCACCGCGTGTGAACACTGGGCCGTCGTGCGCTCGGTCTCTAAGGCGCTCTCCCCCGACCTGCGCCTAGCCGTCGTCGCCGGCGACCCCACCACGATCGCGCTCGTGGAAGGCCGTCAACAGCTCGGAGCCGGATGGGTGAGCCACATTCTCCAGCAGCTCACCCACCGACTCTGGAGCGACCCGCGCACCGACGCGCTCCTCGCCCGCGCGACCGCCACCTACGCCGAACGCCGGACCGCGCTCATCAACGCACTCGCCGAACACGGCATCCCCGCACGCGGTGACTCCGGACTCAACGTCTACATCGAGGTTCCCGAGGAAGGCACCGCCGCCCAAGCCATGCTCGCCAAGGGCTGGGCGCTGCGAACCGGCGAGGGCTACCGGCTCAGCGCCCACCAACCCTTCCTCCGCGCCACCACCGCCGCCCTCGAACCCGACGACACCACGCGACTGGCACACGACCTCGCAGCAGTTCTGCGACCCAGCCGCGCCAGCCGGCGCGCCTGAACCCTCGAAGCCGAGCGCGGCGCGGCGACGCCGTGCGTTCACGCGGCCAGCCTCACCACCACGCCCTCGTGCGGGCCGAGCCTGAACGCTCCGCTGAGCGTCTCCCCGTCGCGCGCACGATCGGTGCCGACGACCACGCGGCCCGTGAGGCGCTCGACCATCACCTCGCCGCCGGACAGGTTGACCGCGACCGCGAAGCCCTCGCCGCGCCGCCACGCCCACGGGCCCGCGGGCGCGTGAAGCGACGCGTAGGCGCCGGCCCGCAGGTCGCCGTGATCGCGCCGCAGCGCGATCAGGTCGCGCACGAGGTGCAGCGTCGAGCCCGGGTCCTCGCGCTGCGCCGCCACGTTGTGCGCCGCAAGGTCGCCGAACGGCAGCCACGGCGTGGCGTCCGGGGCCGTGAAGCCGCCGCCGGGCGCGTCGGCCCACGGCATCGGCGTCCGGCAGACGTCGCGGTTGCGCGAGGGATCGCCGGTGCGCCGAGCGACCGGATCGAGCGCGGTCTCGAAGTCCTGGGGCACCTCGGGCAGCGCCAGCTCGTCTCCGTAGTAGAGAAACGGCGTCCCGCGGAGCGTCAGGAGCATGAGCAACGCCGTCCGCGCGCGGCGCGGATCGTCGCCGGCCCAGCGCGTCGCCAGCCGCCCGGCATCGTGGTTGGAGCCGGTGTAGACGGGCCAGGACCGCGGCGGCAGCTTCGCCTCCACGCCCTCCACCACCTCGCGCAGCTCGCGTGCCGCGAGCTCGGCGTGTACGAAGAGGAAGTTGAACGCCAGGTTGAGCTCGTCCTCGCCCTGCCCGTAGTACGGGACGAGCGAGTCGAGGTCGAGCACGTAGGTCTCCCCGACGAGGATCCGCGCCGGGTCCTCGGCGTCGGCCACCGACCGCCACTGCCGCAGCACGTCGTGGACCTCCGGGCGGTTCATCGAGAACACCTGCTTGACCGCGCGCCTGCGCACCTGGGGATGGTCGTCGGGCGTCACCGCCGGGTCGTCGCGCAGCTCGCGGTCCTTGACGATCGCGTGGCAGACGTCGATCCGGAAGCCGGCGACCCCGCGCGCGAACCAGAAGCGCAGCACGTCGTCGAACGCGTCGCGCACCTCGTCGTTCCACCAGTTCAAATCGGGCTGGCTGGGCAGGAAGTTGTTGAGGAAGTACTGGCCGGTCGGCTCGTGCCACTGCCAGGCGGAGCCGCCGAAGTTCGACTCCCAGTTGCTGGGCGGCGCGCCGCCCGGCTTGGGATCCGCCCATACGTAGTAGTTCCGGTAGCGCGCGTCGCGCCCCGTGGCGGCGTCCTGGAACCAGGCGTGGCGATCGCTCGTGTGGTTGGGGACGAGGTCGAGCAGCACGCGGATCCCGCGCTCGCCCGCGGCCGCCACGAGCGCGTCGAGGTCCTCGAGCGTACCGAGGTCGGGGTGCACGCCGGTGTAGTCGGCGACGTCGTAGCCCCAGTCGTCGTTGGGCGACGGCATCGTCGGGTTGAGCCAGATGCCGTCGACCCCGAGCCACTCCAGGTGGTCGAGGCGGGCCACGATCCCGCGCAGGTCGCCGATCCCGTCGCCGTCGGAGTCCGCGAACGAGCGCGGGTAGATCTGGTAGAGCACGCCGTCGCGCCACCACGACGGCGGCAGCGCGGTGCCGCCCTCGTGCCTCGTTTCATCAGCCATGGCGGCGCAGCATACGCGTCCCGGACTTGACAGCGATGTACCATGGAACCGCTTCCACGGTACCGTTCCAGGAGGCGGGATGAGGGATGAGGGGGATGACCATCGCGAAGGTCGCGGCAGAAGCGGGCGTCGGCGTCGGCACGGTTTCGCGCGTGCTGAACGGTTCACCATCGGTGGCCAGGGACACGCGACGGCGCGTGCTCGAGGCGATCGCCACGCTGGACTACCAGCCCAGCCCCGCCGCCCGAGCGCTGTCGACCGGCCGCACGCACGCCGTCGGCGTCGTCGCCCCGTTCTTCACGCAGTCGTCGGTGATCGAACGCCTGCGCGGGGTCTCGCACACGCTGGCGGCCGAGAGCTACCAGGTGATCCTCCACGACGTGGAGCGTTCCGACCAGCGGCGCGAGCTCTTCCGCTCGCTGGCGGCGCGCGGCCGGATCGACGGCATGCTCGCGATCTCGCTCGCCCCCACCGACCGGGAGGTCCGCCGCTTCGCGGCGGCCGACGTGCCGATCGTGCTGCTCGACCGGGATCACCCGTCGCTGCCGTGCATCACGATCGACGACGTCGAGGGCGGCCGGATGGCGGCTGAGCACCTGCTGGCGCTCGGCCACCGGCGGATCGCCTTCCTGGGCGACGAGGAGGCGAACCTGTTCGGGTTCGACTCCAGCGCCCAGCGGCGCGACGGCTTCGAGGCGGCGCTCGCCGCCGCCGGGGCGCCGCTCGCGCCGGAATGGATCCTGCGC
>JBPCNM010000444.1:0-3352 GCA_051001255.1 Solirubrobacteraceae bacterium | reverse complement strand
CCGTCCTGACCCCCAGGGCGCACAACCCCACCGGCGCAAGCATCAGCCCCGCCCGCTCACGCCAACTACGCGAGGCGCTCGCCGATCATCCCGACCTCCTCGTGATCGAGAACGACCACAGCGCCCTGGTCGCGGGGCCATGCTCACCAAGGGTTGGGCTCTGCGAACCGGCGAGAGCTACCGTCTCAGCGGCCGCCAGCCGTTCCTCCGTGCCACCGCCGCCGCCCCTCGAACCCGGCGACATCACACGCCTGGCACACGACCTCGCAGCAGTTCTGCGACCCAAGGGGACCACGAGGGGCGCCTGACTCCTGGGCGGGAGAGGAGATCGTTAACGGTCGCTGCCACACTGGACGACAGGATGGAGATGGATCGCACCCAGCCCCAGTGGCTTCCGCCCGCGGCGCCCGCGCCGGCTCCCGCCCCGCCGCCGCGGCGCACGGGCTTCAAGCGCTTCGCCTACCCGATCTTCTTCGGCCTGCTGGCGCTGCTCAAGTGGGGCAAGGCGCTACTGCTGCTGCTGCCGAAGGCCAAGCTGCTGACCACGTCGGCGTCGATGCTGGTGTCGGTCGGCGCGTACGCGCTGATCTGGGGCTGGAAGTTCGCGGCCGGGTTCGTCGCACTGCTGTTCATCCACGAGATGGGGCACTACATCCAGCTGCGCCGCGAGGGCGTCAAGCCATCGGGGATGCTCTTCATCCCGTTCCTCGGCGCCGCGGTGGGCACGCGCTCGCTCGGCGGCAGCGCGCTGGCCGAGGCGCGCGTCGGCCTGGCCGGGCCGATCCTCGGCTCGCTCGCGACCGCCGCCCTGCTGCCGGTCGCGGCGGCGACCGACGACGACTTCTGGCGCGCGCTCGCGTTCACCGGCTTCTTCCTGAACCTGTTCAACCTGCTCCCCGTAGTCCCGCTCGACGGCGGCCGGGCGATGGCGGCGATGGCGCCGTGGATGTGGTTCGTCGGCTTCGGCGCGATGCTGGCGCTCATGTTCCTCTGGCCCAATCCGATCCTGGTGCTGATCGTGCTGCTCGGTGGCTTCGAGACCTACCGGCGCTGGAAGCACCGCAAGAAGGGGCTCGAGGGGAACGAGCACTACTACCGGGTCAAGCCGGCGCACCGGGCCCTCGTCGCCGTCGTCTACGTCGGGCTGATCCTCGCGCTCGCGGTCGGCATGGATTTGACGCACGTCGAGCGCACGTTCTCCGACGCCTGATTTCTTCGGTCGTTGCGGGAACCACGACGAGCAGGGGGTTGCGCGGCATGGCGGGCTCCGCGTAGGTTTTCCCCAGACGCGGAGGACGAGCCGCAAAGAGCGAGGCCACCGAGGTGCGAGGCCCGCCGCCGAGAAGGTCCTGGCGCTCTTGAGCGCTGGACCGGAGGGCTCCTCGAGCGGCTCTCTTCCGCGTCGTCTTCTTGCTCCGCCGTCGCCAGCGAAGCGATCGCCGCCGGATGACCGATGCGCGGCGCGCCACGGTGACCCTCGTCCTCTGCTGCCTGCCGCAGTTCATGGTCGTGCTCGACGTCTCGATCGTAAACGTCGCGCTGCCGTCGATCTCCGCCGACCTCGGCTTCACGCCCGCGAGCCTCGCCTGGGTGGTGAACGCCTACACGCTCGCGTTCGCGGGCTTCCTGCTGCTCGGCGGGCGAGCCGCCGACCTGCTGGGCCGGCGCTCACGCCCGTACGTGCCTAGGGGCCGAGCTCCTCGATCAGCCGGAGCCAGATCTCGCTGCGCGTCGGAAAGGCCGGCACGGCATGGCGCAGCCGCGTGAGCGGCACCTCGCCGAAGATCGCGATCGTCGCGGCGTGCAGGAAGTCGGCGACCTCGGAGCCCGTGATCGTCGCCCCGACGACGATCCCGCGCTCCTCGTCGATCAGGAAGCGGCTGGTGCCGCGCGCGCCGCGCCCGTAGTATGAGCCGCCGGCGTTGGCCGACGTCCCGATGTCGACGACGCGCGGCTGCAGGCCGGCGTCCCGCGCGGTCTTCGTCGTGTGGCCGACGGCCGCCACCTGCGGGTCGGTGAAGATCACGCGCGGCGAGCGCGGGCCGTCCGCCCCGTGCTCGATCGCGCTGTCGGTGCCGAGCAGGTGATCGGCGGCGATGCCGGCCTGATACTTGGCCATATGCGTGAACGGCGCCCGGCCGTTGAGGTCGCCGATCACGTAGAGCCAGTCGTGGCCCGCGACCTGGGCGTGCTCGTCGACCTCCACGTAGCCGTCGGGCGCCAGGCCGACGGTCTCCAGCCCGAGGCCGTCGACCTGCGGGGAGCGGCCGACCGCGACCAGCAGCTCGTCGCCGCTGACGACGCTGCCGTCGCCGAGCGTGACCGAGACCTCCGCGCCCTCGCGCCGGACCGACTCCGCCTTCTGGCCCGTGCGGACGTCGACGCCGAGCTCCGCCAGCGCCTCGGTGACCTGGGCGCAGGCGAACTCCTCCTCGCGCGGGAGCAGCCGCCGCTCGCCCTCGATCAGGGTCACGTGCGCGCCGAGCGAGACATAGGCGTGCGCCAGCTCGACGCCGACGACGCCGCCGCCCATGACGATCAGGCGGGCGGGGATCGTGCCGGCCGTGGTCGCCTCGCGGTTGGTCCACGGCGCGGCCTCGGCGAGCCCGTCGATCGGCGGCAAGGTCGGCGTCGTGCCTCCGGCGAGGATCACCGCGCGGCGCGCCTCGAGCGTCTCCTCGCCCACGACGACGCGCTTCTCGCCGTCGATGCGGCCCCAGCCCCGATACAGCACGATGCCGCGGTCCTCGAGCCACGGCAACTGCGCGCTGTCGTCGAGGTCGTGGATGATCTCGTCACGACGTTCGAGCACGGCGCCGACGTCGAGCTTCCCGCCGGCGGCCTCCGCCGCGCCGGGCACCCGGCGCACCTCGGCGAGGGTCTCGCCGGGCCGCAGCAGCGCCTTGGACGGCATGCACGCCCAGAAGGAGCACTCGCCGCCGACCTTGCGATCCTCCACGATGGCGACGTCGAGGCCTGCCGCGGCCAGCCGGCCGGCCGCCACCTCGCCGCCGGGGCCGGCGCCGATCACCACCACGTCGAAGCTGCGCATCGGTCTCCTTGGCTCGAAGGTCGTACGAGGCTACAATGGACGAGCATCAAACCCCTGGGGACGACAGGCTTCGACGTGGTCGGTTCGTGGGGGTGGTTGCGAGTCGAGGTGCCGGAGGCCTCGTAAAACCCAGGCAAAAACACAAGTGCGAAGTCTAACGACTTCACGCTCGTTGCCTAGCACAAACTAGGTAACGGGCCTTGGCCCCCGGAGCCTGCGACGGGATCATGCCGAGTCAGCAAGCAGGCCAATGCCCCCGGAACGCCTGCCTGAGCCGCCCGGGGGCACACTTGATCAGGC
>JBPCNM010000443.1:0-3358 GCA_051001255.1 Solirubrobacteraceae bacterium | reverse complement strand
CGCTCGTCGAGCAGATCGAGGCGCGCCACGCCGAGGCGGAGGCGCAGATGTCCGACCCCGCGGTGATCGGCGACCGCCGGCGCTACGCCGAGGCCGGACGGCTCTACAACCAGCTCGCGCCCGCCGCCAGGCTGGCCGAGGAGTGGCGACGGGCGCAGGACGACGCGGCCGGGGCGCAGGAGCTGCTCGCCGAGGACGGCGAGGATCTCGAGCTGCGCGAGATGCTCGAGACCGCGCAGGGGCGCAGCGCCGAGCTCGAGGAGGGGATCAGGCTCGCGATGGTCGAGCGCGACCCGTCCGACGACAAGAACGTGATCGTCGAGATCCGCGGCGGCGCGGGCGGGGAGGAGGCCGGGCTGTGGGCCGGCGACCTCTTCCGCATGTTCACGCGCTACGCCGAGCGGCGCGGCTTCAAGGCAGAGACGCTGAGCGCCTCCGACGGCTCTTACACGTTCGAGGTGCGCGGCGACGGCGCCTACTCAGTGTTCAAGTTCGAGGGCGGCACGCATCGCGTCCAGCGCGTGCCGGAGACCGAGTCCCAGGGTCGCATCCACACGTCGACCGCCACGGTGGCCGTCCTGCCCGAGGCCGAGGAGGTCGACGTCCAGGTCGACCAGTCAGACCTCGAGATCGACGTCTACCGCTCCTCCGGGCCCGGCGGCCAGTCGGTCAACACGACCGACTCGGCGGTGCGGATCACGCACAAGCCGACCGGCATCGTGGTCTCCATGCAGGACGAGAAGTCCCAGCTGCAGAACCGCGAGCGGGCGATGAAGGTGCTGCGCGCGCGGCTCTACGAGGCCAAGCTCGCCGAGCAGCAGGCCGAGCAGGCCGCGGCGCGCAGCGCCCAGGTCGGCACGGGCGAGCGGGCGGAGAAGATCCGCACGTACAACTTCCCCGAGCGGCGGGTCACCGACCACCGGGTCAAGCACACCGCGCACAACCTCGACCAGCTGCTCCAGGGCGAGCTCGACGAGTTCACGGCGGCGCTCCAGGACGACGAGAAGCGCCGCCGGCTCGACGCCGCCGCCGGCTGATCCGCGCGCTGGGGTCGCGACCCCATGCGGTCGGCGGCCGTGGGCGCCGATGCTTGACGGGAACCTCCTGACAGCACGACCGCAGATGCAGATCCACTACGGGATACAGGCGTACGGCTCTCGCTTTGCGCGGGAACCAGACCCACCCACCCGTACCGGCGTGGGCCGCCGGTACCGCCTCGAAGGCGACGCACGGCCGGGCGATGTTCTCGCCCTGGCCGGCGGCGCCCTCGTGCGCGACCTCAACGCGAACGGCCTCGCCGACGGCTACGACGCGCCGCTCGACGACCGCGCGCCTGCGCTGCGCGGCACGCTCCTCGACGTCCGCGGCTGACCTCGTTTCATCCGGCCCCCGCCGGGGCACGCGCGTTGCATGCACGGGAGGCAGTGGGCGGCCGCCGTCGTGGCGGCGTTCCTCGTCGCCGGCGGGTTGGCGTGTTCGGCCAGCGACCCGCCCGGCGGGGAGAACCGGTACTCGATCGCCACCGGTGGCTCGGGCGGCGTCTACCAGGTGCTCGGCGGCGGGCTGGCCGACCTGATGACCGACGAGCTGCCCGACGCGCCGACGACGGCGGAGACCACGTCGGCGTCGGTCGACAACCTGATCCTGGCCGCCGGCCATGACTCCGACATCGCGTTCAGCCTCTCGGACACCGCGATCGACGCCGTCGAGGGCACCGCGAGCTTCGACGAGCCGCTCGACCTGCGCGCGCTCGCGACGATCTACCCGAACATCACGCAGGTCGCCGCGAAGGCGGACTCGGGGATCGAGACGATCGAGGACCTCGAGGGCAAGACGGTCTCGGTCGGCTCGCCGAACTCGGGCACCGAGGTGATCGCGCTGCGGCTGCTGGCGGTCGCCGGGCTCGACCCCGAGGAGGACATCGGCAGGCGCGGGCTCGGGGTCGGGGAGTCGGTGCAGGCGCTGCGCGACGGCTCGATCGACGCCTTCTTCTGGTCGGGCGGCGTCCCGACCGGCGCGATCACCGACCTGACGACGACCGACGACGTCCGGCTGCTGGCGCTCGACGCCTACCTCGACCCGCTGCGCGAGCGCTTCGGCGACGCCTACGAGGAGGCCGAGATCGAGGCGGGCGAGTACAGCGGCATCGAGGCCACGAAGACGATCGGCGTGCCGAACGTCCTGATGGTCGCGACCGACACGCCCGACGCGTTCGCCTACCGCGTCACGAAGCTGCTGTTCGACGGCAAGGAGCGGCTGGCCGCGGTGCATCCGGCCGCCGAGAGCCTGGAGCCGGAGACCGCGCGAGAGGTCGTCGAGCCGTTGCGGCTGCACCCGGGCGCGCAGCGCTACTACGAGGAGGCGGGCGGGTGAGGCGCGCCCTCGCCGGCCTGACGGCGGCCGTCTTCGCCGTCGTCCTCGCCGCGACCGCGGACGGCGACGCCGGGCCGCGAGTCGTCGTGCGCACGGCGGCCGGCGACGAGGTCGCCGAGGCGGACGCCGGCCGGGGCTTCGCGCTCGCCTACCGCCACTCGGTCTACCGCTCGCCCGCCGAGGAGCGCTTCCGCGCAGGCGCCGGCGGCGGCTTCGACCTGGTCGAGATCGCCTCGCCGAGCGAGGCGGTGCTCGACTACTACGCCCTGGACTGGCGCAAGGCACGGCGCTGCGCGACGTGGGTGCTGCGTCCGGCGCGGCCGCCGCACTTCTCCGTGCTCGCGCTGGCGGGGACGCGCGTGGGCCGCCGCACGCTGGTGGCGGCCGGGCGGCGCACGCCGCTCTGGCGGCCGGACGGCCGCGCTGCGCACCTGCGGATCACCGTGACGGGGAGGTGAGCACCGATGAGCACGCGCGATGAGCCGGCGGCGGAGGAGGGCCTGCACCTGCCCGAGGAGTACGAGTCCGAGCGCCCGGGCCGGCGGCTGCACGGCGCGTCGCTGACCGTCGTCGGCGTGCTGTGCGCCGGCCTGTCGCTCTTCGCGGTGTTGTGGGTGCTCTATCCGATCGCCGCCGAGCGCTACCGCTCGACCTTCCTCGCGGTCGTGCTCCTGCTCACGTTCCTGGTCTTCCGCGCCGGTGGCAGCCGGCCCGGCCGGCACGAGGCGGAGAACCCGGCGCCGCTGGACTGGGCGCTGGGGCTGCTCGGGCTCGCCGTCGTCGGCTACGCCGCCGTCACGTCGGACGAGTTGTTCCGCCGCGCCGCAGACCCGGAGACGCTCGACGTCGTCTGCGGCGTGCTCGCCGCAGCGCTCATCCTCGAGGCGACGCGCCGCACGGTCGGCTGGATCCTGCCGGCGATCTGCATCGCGTTCCTGGCCTACGCCTACCTCGGCGGCCTGCTGCCCGACTGGACCGGGGTGGC
>JBPCNM010000442.1:0-3447 GCA_051001255.1 Solirubrobacteraceae bacterium | reverse complement strand
TGCTGCTGCTGGAGACGCTGTCGCTGGTGCGCGACTCGACGTACGCGACGATCGAGCGGCTGCTCGCGACCGGGATCCCGGTGTGGGTCAGCTTCCGCCGCTGCCGGCACGGCGTCTGCGGGGTGTTCGGCCAGCACTGGGGCGGACCGGAGGGCGACGCGTTCGGCCGCGCCGCGCGCCGCTTCGAGGATCTCGGCGTCGACGCGCTGCTGATCAACTGCATCCCGCCCGACCACGTCGCCGGGATGCTCGGCTGGCTGCGCGACTTCACCGACCTGCCGCTCGGCGTGTACCCGAACCTCGGCTACCTGTCGGACGCCGGCTGGAGCTTCGACCGCGCGATCGGGGGTGTCGAGTACGCGCAGATGGCGCTGGAGTGGCGCGCGGAGGGCGCGCAGATCGTCGGCGGCTGCTGCGGCGTCGGGCCCGAGCACATCGGGGCCGCGCGCACGGCGCTCGAGCACACCGCGCCCGGCCGCCCGCGGCGCGCGAGCAGCGACCCCCGCGAGCTCGCGCCCGCATCCAAGCCGGCGGCTGCGCCGCACTGGACCGACGACGCCGGCCGCGGCCTGTTCCCCCTGCCGTTCCCCGACCTCATCTTCGAGCCCGGCGTGTTCGTGCCGACGCAGGGCAGCTTCCTCGTCTGGCGCCACCTGTTCGGCGCGCAGGTCGGCGCCGGCGCGCGCTGTCTCGACATCGGCTGCGGCAGCGGCCTGCAGACCGTCCAGCTCGCCCGCAACGGCGCGCAGCACGTGCACGCGATCGACCTCGACCCGCACGCGGTCGCCAACACGCTCACCAACGCGTTCCGCAACGGCGTCGCGGACCGTGTCACGGCCGCCACGGTCGACCTGTTCCCGTGGATTCCGGAGGAGCCCTACGACGTGATCGTCGCGAGCCTCTACCAGACGCCGGTGGACCCGTTCGAGCAGGTCACCACCCACCGCCCGCTCGACTACTGGGGCCGCAACCTGATCGACCAGCTGATCGGCAAGCTCCCGGAGGCGCTCGCGCCGGGCGGCGTCGCCTACATCATGCAGCTGTCGATCATCGGGCAGCGGCGCACAGCCGAGCTGCTCGACGAGCACGGCTTCCGTGCGCGCGTCGTGGACTTCACCTTCTTCGAGTTCCACGAGCTGTTCTACGACAAGCGCGAGCAGATCGAGCGCGTGGAGCACCTGTCCGACGCCTACCACCTCGCGATGGGCGACCAGGACGTGCTCGTCGCCTACCTGCTCGAGGTCACGCACAAGCCGACCTGCCCGACCGGGTAGGGAAGTCCCACCCCTCGGCAGGTGCCCCGCGGCGGCCCTCGCCCTACCGTGCGGAGCATGGTCAGCCTCGCCGCGCCGGTCACCGTCATGCGCGACGGTCACGCCGTGATCGCCCACTACGGCTCCGTCGCGACCGAGGTGGCCGTGTGCGCCAAGCACGCCGGCATCGTGCAGCGACCGGAGCTGGCGCTGCTCGAGCTGCAAGGACCCGATCTCTGGCTCGAGCACCTGCTCGCCACCGCGCTCGGCCACGGCGCGCCCGCACCCCACTCGGCCGTGGAGGTCGGGGGCACCTGGTGCGCCCGCCCGTCCGGCGACCGGGCGCTGCTGATCGGCCCCGACGGCGGCCGCGGGCGCTGGCGCCGGGTGGTGCAGCGCTCGATGGTCAGCGGCGGCCGCGTGACGTGCGCGGACGTCGCCGGCGTGCGCGCGGTCTCGCTGATCGGCCCGCGTGCGGGCCGCGTGCTCGAAGACGCCGGCGTGTGCGGAGCGCTCGCGCCCGGCGACACCGCATCCGGCACGCTCGCGGGCGCGCCCGCCGTCGTCGTCTGCGAGGCGCGCGGCCGCTTCCTCCTGCTGGTCGAGGCGCCCGCCGACGCTCCCGCCTGGCAGGCGCTCGGCGCCGCCGGCGCGCCGCTGGGCCTCGGGCTCGCCGGCCATGACGCGTACGATCGGCTCAGCGCCGCCGTAGGCCCCGCGCTCGCCGCGGTATAAGCTGGCCTGGGTGGTACAGACCTGTACCGCTCAGGCGAGGGCGAGGAAGACGCATGGCCAACGGGCGATCGGCGGCCGCGACCGGCCAGGGGGTGGCGTATGACCGGATCGCCGGGCTGATCGCCGCTGGGCGCTGCGTGCTGCTCGACGGCGGCACGGCCACGGAGCTGCCGCCGCGGGCGCCCGAGCGCCCGCCGCTCGACGAGCGGCTATGGGGCACGCAGGCGCTGCTCGACGACCCCGAGGCGGTGCTCGGCGTGCACCGGCGCTACGTCGACGCCGGCTGCGACGTGATCTGCACCGACACGTGGGGGCTGCCGAGCGCCCTGCTCGAGGACGGCCCGCGGCTGTGGGACTCGACCCGGCCGGTGCACTGGATGGACGTGGCCCGCCAAGGACTGCGGCTGGCGCGGCGCGCGGCCGCCGAGGCCGGGCGCGCCGACGCGTGCGCGGTGGCGTTCTCGCTCAACGGAGACGTCGACTCGCCGCAGGGGGCCGAGACCGTGCGGCTGCTGGCGCGCGTGTTCGCCGACGAGCCGCCCGACCTCGTGCTGGTCGAGACCGTCGCGATGGTGCGGCCGTCGCTGGACGCCACGATCGAGCGGCTGCTGGAGACCGGCCTGCCGCTGTGGCTCTCCTTTCGCCGCTGCCGCCAGGGGCTGTGCGGCGTCTACGGCGAGCACTGGGGCGGGCCGGAGGGTGACCACTTCGGCCGCGCCGCGCGGCGCGTCGAGGAGATCGGCGTGGCGGCGCTGCTGGTCAACTGCATCCCGCCCGATCACGTCGACGGGATGGTCTCCTATCTGCGCGACTTCACCGACCTGCCGCTGGGGGCCTACCCCAACCTCGGCTACCTGACCAACGACGGCTGGCGTCAGGATCCCGGGGTGCCGGCGGAGGAGTATGCGTCGATGGCGCTGCGCTGGCGCGAGGAGGGCGCGCAGATAGTCGGCGGCTGTTGCGGCGTGGGGCCCGAGCAGATCGCGGCGGCGCGGACCGCGCTGTCCGACACGAAGCCCGGGCAGCGGCGACCCGAGGAGGAGCTCGATCCAGCGCGCGAGCGGGGCTTGCGCCCGCGTACGCGACCGCCCGCCTGGCGCGACGAGCGCGGCGCCTCGCTGTACCCGCTGCAGTTCCCCGACATCGTCTGCGAGCCGGGGGTCTTCGTACCGACCCAGGGCTCGTTCCTGGTCTGGCGCTACCTGTTTCGCGAGGGGGTCGGTCGCGGCAAGCGCTGCCTCGACATCGGCTGTGGCAGCGGCCTCCTGACCGTTCAGCTCGGCCTCAACGGCGCGGCGCACGTGCACGCCATCGACGTCGACCAGGCGGCGGCCGCCAGCACGATGACCAACGCCTTTCGAAACGGCGTCTCGGACCGCGTCAGCGCGGCCGTCGTCGACCTCTGGCCATGGGTCCCCGAGGAGCGCTACGAGCTGATCGTCGCGAGCCTCTACCAGAC
>JBPCNM010000441.1:0-6165 GCA_051001255.1 Solirubrobacteraceae bacterium | reverse complement strand
ACGCCGCGGGAGGAGCCGAGGCGTGTGCCACACCCGCCCGCCCGATCCCTACGCCCCATGCCTCGATCGCGTGGGCGGCCGCGGGCGCGCCTTCGTGCTCGGCCATCCACGCCGCGAGCGCGCCTGCGCGGGCGCGCAGCTGCGTATCGCCGAGCGCCCGCTCGACCGCGAGCCGCAGGCTGCGCGGCCCTAGCAGGCGCCGCGGCAGCCGGACGCCCACCCCGGCCCAGTCGGCGCGAGCGGCGTTCTCGGCCATGTCGCCCGCGGCCGGGCACACCACGACGGGGCGGCCGCACGACAGCGCGCGCATCAGCGTGCCGTGCCCGCCGTGCGTCACCACGACGTCGCAGGTGGGCATCGAGCGCGCGTAGGACAGCCAGGGCACGAGCGTCGCGTTGGCGGGCACGGCGAGCGGCGGCGCGGGCTCGCGCCCGTTGTAGGTCGCGAGCACGCGGACGGGAGCGCGCGCCAGCCCCGCCAGGGCGGCGCGCAGCAGCGCGTGCTCGGGGTCCTGGGCGGTCGAGGGCGCCACCAGCACCACCGGACCGTCGCACGGCGGCGGCGCGACCCGCTCGCCCGGCGGCTCCCACAGCAGCGCCCCGACCACGCGCAGCCACGGCGCCCACCGGCGCGGGTACTCGAGCTGCGGCAGCGTCCCGACCAGCGTGAGCGAGCGCGAGAGGCCGGTGTGCACTCCCGCCAGCGGCCCCAGCCCGAGCCGCGCGCGGCACGCGTTGTACTCCTCGCGCCCGAGCTCGAGGCCCTTGGCGATGACGGGGTCGAAGCGGCGCCAAGCCCAGGCGCCCGCCCGGGTGCGCGGCAGCCGGGCGCCGAGCGAGTAGGGCGGGAAGCCGGGCGCCGACCATGGGTGCACGTGCGGGACGAGCGTCGCCACCGGCACGCCGCACAGCTCGGCTGCCAGCGCGGGGGCGGGAGTGAGGATGTCGGCGACCGCGAGGTCGGGCGCGAACGCCTCCACGGACGGCACGGTGGCGCGCGCCGCGTGCACCGCTGCCTCGTAGGGCTTGAGCGGGCGCTCGCGCGTTGGGAACACCTGGTACTCCGGCGCGGCGGCGAACGCGATGCCGGCCGCGCCGGCGGCCCCCTTCCAGCGCCGCCACGTCTGTAGCGCGACGGCGTGCCCGCGAGCGACGAGCGCCTCGCCCAGCGCGAGCATCGGGAACGCGTGCCCGGGATCGCCGAACGCGCCGAGGTAGATCCGCAGCCCGCTCACAGCGCCTTGACGTAGGCGACGATCGGCAGCGCCAGCTCCGCCAGCCACTGCTCGCGCCCGTCGTGGCGCCAGCCGGCCACTTCATAGAAGCGCCGGGCGGGCGCGTCCCGCGGGGTCCACAGCTGCATCTCGCGGTAGCCCTGCGCGCGCATCGCCGCCTCCGCGGCGTCGAGCAGCCCCGCCGCGATGCCCTCGCGCCAGCGATCCGGGTGCGTGAAGACGGCCGAGACGTGCGCCCGGTACGGGATCGGCTCCAGCGCGGTGACGCCCTCGCTGCGCACCGCGCGGACCGGCGGCTTGCCGGGTGGCTCGGGCAGCGCACGCTGCACGACGGCCTGGGTGAAGCAGACCAGCCCGACGACCCGGCCGACGGGCTCGACCGCGACGTGCGTCCACCACGAGCCGTCGGTGATCCGGCCCCGCCAGCGGTCGAGCTCCCGCCCGGGCGGCGGCGGCGTCCAGCCCGCCGGCGCCCAGGCGCGGTAGGTCTCGTCGCAGGCTGCGACCAGCGCGGCGATCGCCGGGACGTCGTCCTGCGCCGGCGCGCGCACGGCGAGGTCGGCCGGCAGCATCATCCGGCCAGCTCGGCGACGAGCCGGAGCTGCTCGCGCCGGTCGGCGAACGACCAGGCCATAGGGGAGACGATCAGCGTGCCGACGCCGGCGTCGCGGAACACCGCGAGGCGCTCGCGCACCACGTCGGGCGGCCCGCACAGCGACACGGCGTCGATCAGCTCGGCGGGCAGCGCCGCGGCCGCCTCCACCTTGCGGCCCTCCAGGTAGAGTTCCTGCACCTCGCGCGCGGCGTCGGCGAAGCCGTAGCGCGCGACCAGGCGGTTGTAGAAGTTCTGCTCGCGCGAGCCCATGCCGCCGACGTAGAGCGCGAGGAACGGACGCATCGCGTCACGCGCCCCGGCGCCGTCCTCGGACACGAAGACGTTGACGCTCGGGGCGATGTCGAAGTCGGCGAACGACTTGCCGCCACCGGCGCGCGCGAAGCCCTCCTCCAGCAGCGGGTGGAACTCGCCCACGTGCTCGGGGCTCAACAGCGTGGGAATCCAGCCGTCGGCGATCTCGGCGGTGAGCGTCGTGTTCCGCGGGCCGATCGCGGCGACGTAGACCGGGATCCGCTCCTGCACCGGCGCGATCGTCAGCTTGAGCGCCTTGCCCGGCCCGTCCGGGAGCGGCAGCTGCAGCGTCTCGCCGTGGAACTCCACCCGCTCGCGCCGCAGCGCCATCCGCACGACCTCGACGTACTCGCGCGTGCGCTGTAGCTGGTGCGCGAAGCGCTGGCCGTGCCAGCCCTCCGCCACCTGCGGTCCGCTGGAGCCGATGCCGAGCAGCATGCGGCCGCCGGACAGCTGGTCGAGCGTGGCGGCCGTCATGGCGGTCATGGTCGCCGAGCGACCGGGCATCTGCAGGATCGCCGAGCCGAGCTTGATCTGATCGGTCTGCGCCGCCAGCCACGCGAGGACCGTCACCGCGTCGGACCCGTAGGCTTCGGCGGTCCAGGCCGAGTCGAAGCCGAGCCGCTCGGCCTCGCGCACCAGCTCGAGCTGCTCCGCCGCGCCCAGGCCCAGGCCCCAGTAGCCGATGTGCACACCGAGCTTCAAGTGCGATCGGCGGGGGTCAGCCGCGTGCGGCGCCGAGCTCGTCGACGAGCCGCAGCAGCCGCAGCGGGGAGAACGGCTTGGTGAGGAACAGGTCGGCGCCGGCGTCGACGGCGCGGTCCTCGGCGCGGCCGTCGGACATGGCCGTGAGCATGATGATCGTGGCGTCGGCGGTGACGGGGTCCGAGCGCAGTCGCCGGCAGGTCTCGATCCCGTTCAGGCGCGGCATGTCGTAGTCGAGGAAGATGATCTCCGGGCGCTCCTCCATCGCGGCTTCGATGGCCTGGAGACCGTCGCCCGCCTCGCGCAGGCGGAAGCCGGCGACGTCCTGGAGCGTGGTGAGGATCAGCTTCCGGATCAGCGGGTCGTCGTCGACGATGAGGATGGTCGGGGTCACGCGATGCCGTCCCGGATGCGGGCGAACGCCTCGTCGGGCACGGCTTCGTAGGCCGCGACGATCGCCGGGTCGAACTGCGTCCCGCCGTGGGCCCGGATCTCCCGGCGCGCCTGCGCCCACGGCGCGGCCTGCTGATAGGGGCGGTCGGTGGTCAGCGCGTCGAGCGTGTCGGCCACGGCGAAGACGCGGGCGTGGACGGGGATCGCCTCGCCTGCCAGCCGCGCGGGGTAGCCTGTGCCGTCCCAGCGCTCGTGGTGGTGCAGGACGACGACCTTCGCCTCGTCGAGGAAGTCGACGTGACGCAGGATCTCAGAGCCGATCGTCGGGTGCATGACCATGAGCGCACGTTCGTCCTCGGTCAATGGGCCCGGCTTGAAGAGGATCCCGTCGGGGACGGCGACCTTGCCGATGTCGTGGAGCAGGAAGCCGAACTCCACCTGCGGGTCGACGTCGATGCCGGCGGCGCGGGCGATGCGCAGCCCGTAGGCGGCGACGCGCTCGGCGTGCTTGCCGGTGTAGGCGTCACGCGCCTCCACCGCGTTGGCGAGCGCCAGCACGGTCGCCTTGTAGGAGCGGCGCAGCTCCTGGGCGCGGTTGCGCTCCTGCTTGAAGATCTCACGCAGGTCCGCGGCGTAGTGCTCGAGCTGGCGCTGGCGCGCCGCGGCCTCGCGCTCGAGCCGCGCCAGACGCGCGCGCAGCGAGGCAACGGTGTCCTTGCCGTGCGATGCTCGAGTGGACCGCGTCACCGCTCAGTGGCTCCTACCGCGCGTCGGGAGGTGATCCTGCTGGATCCCACAACGGCCCCGCGGCTCGGAACTTGCGCGGTTGCGGTCAAAGGGCCTCGCCGGGGCGCTGGAAGACGATCTCCGGCACCACGCAGTAGCGGGAGGTGCGCAGGAGGAAGCGGACGGCCTCCGAGATGTCCTCGGGCCGGATCATCTGCTCGGGCTTGACGTGCTCGCGCACGAACTCCGTCATCGGCGTGTCCACGAAGCCGGGGCACAGCGCGACCGACTTGACGCCGTCGCCGTTGAGCTCCTTATTCATCGCCTGTGTCCAGCCGATCACGGCCGCCTTGGTGGCCGAGTAGACGCTCAGCCACGCCTGGCCGCTCTTGCCGGAGATCGAGGCGGTGTTCACGACGAGTGCGTTGCGGTGCTCGGCGGCGGCGGCGCGCAGCAGCTGCGTGCACTCGCGATAAAACAGGATCAGCGCGCGCAGGTTGACGTCGAGCTGCAGGTCGATCTTCTTCGTCACGGTCTCGCCGACCGCGGCGCCCACGCCGACGCCGGCGTTGTTGACGAGCACGTCCAGGCGTCCCCAGCGGTCACGGTGGGCGGCGACGACGCGCTGGATTGCGGCCTCGTCGGAGATCTCGCCCGCGACCTCCTCGACGTCGCAGCCGGTCTCCCGGAGCGCGGCGACGGCCTCGGAGAGCTTCTCGGGCCGGCGTGCCGCGACGGTGAGCCCATAGCCCTCCTCGCCCAGCATGCGCGCGATGGCCAGGCCGATACCGCTCGAAGCTCCGGTGACGAGGGCGGCGCGGTCCGGCATTGGGCGGATCCTTTCTCAGGGCATTCAGCGGTGCAAGCCGCGCGCCGAATCAAAGCAGGCCGGGCGCCCCCCGTACGATCGGGTGGTGCCGTTCGCCATCATCTTGACGCTCACGCTCGTCCTCGGCGTGCTCGCGTTCGTGTTCGACGGCGGCGACGAGGCGCCCGCGACGGTGGCGCCGGCACCCGACCCGGTCGCGCGGATCGTGCAGCGGGTCGAGCGCGAGCGGGGCCTGCGCTTCACCACACGGCCCGAGCCGCTCGAGGTCACGCCCGCGCAGGCGCGCGGCGAGGGGGTCGCCTCGCTCGACGAGGACTACCCGCCCGCCCGCCGCCGCGCCGACGCCGAGGTTCTTACGCTGCTCGGGCTGGTGCCGCCGGGGACCGACCTCGGCGAAGCGGCGGCCGCCACCTACGGGGAGGCCGTGGCCGGCTACTACGACCCGCGCTCCGGCCGCCTGCGGATCGTCGAGGGCGCCCAGACGGCCAACCGGGTGCTGTACGAGATGACCGTCGCGCATGAGCTGACGCACGCCCTGGAGGACCAGCGCTTCGGCTTCGACCTCGAGCGCATGGCCGCGGGCGACGACGCGGGCCTCGCATACCTGGCGCTCGTCGAGGGCACGGCGACCGCGATGATGTACCGCTACGCCGAGGCGCGCTTCGCGCCGCAGGAGCTGCTCGGCGGCGTCATGGCCTCCGCCTTCCAATCGACCGGGAGCCTGCCGCCGTTCCTCACCGCGCAGATGCTCTTCCCGTACATGGCCGGCGAGGCGTTCGTCGGGCGGCTGCTCGAGGTCGGCGGCGGGCGCTGGCCCGTGGTGGACGCCGCGCTGCGCTTCCGGCCGCCCGCCTCGACCGAGCAGGTCATGCATCCCCAGGCCTACCTGAACGTGGAGCAGCCGCGGCGCGTCGCGCTGCGCGGCGCGGCGGCGGCGCTCGGCCCGCGCTGGTCCGTGGTCCGCGCCGGGACGATGGGCGAGTGGCTGACCGGGCGCGTCCTGGCACGCGCGGGCGGCTCGGCCGCCGCCGCGGCTGCCGCGGGCTGGGGCGGCGATCGCTACGCGCTGCTCGGCCGCGGCGAGGACCGCGCGCTGGTGGTCCGCTGGAGCTGGGACTCGCCGCGCGACGAGGCGGAGTTCCTGGACGCGCTGCGGGCCTGGGGCGGCGAAGGGCTGCCGGACTCCGCTGAGGCGGGTCGTGACGTCTGGCGCACGCCGGCGGGCGGCGCCGCGCTCGCCCGCCGCGGCGGCTCCGTCACGCTCGCGATAGCGCCGGACCTGGCGCGCGCGCCCCATGCGGCGGGGGGCGGCTAGCCTTCGCGTTCGGCACGGGCCGGTAGCTCACCGGCCAGAGCAGCGGGATCCTCCCC
>JBPCNM010000440.1:0-9364 GCA_051001255.1 Solirubrobacteraceae bacterium | reverse complement strand
GGACGGAAGGGCGCCCGGCATCCGGCGTGCGCGTGGCGGCGAAGATCGTCCGGTGCACCGGACCTTCGGCGATCGTGCGCACGACGACGCCCGGATGGGCACCGGGCGCGACGAGATCCGGCAGGAGCGTGACCGCCAGCCCCCGGGCGACGAGCCCGAGGCTGACGACGCTGTCGTTGGTGCGGTGGCGGATGCTCGGGTCAAAGCCGCCAAGCTGCCGGCACGTCCGGTCGGTCATCTCCTCCCAACCCGTGCCGCGACGGCCGGTCGTCCAGACCTCGTCGGCCAGCTCGGAGAGCGGCACCTCGAGCCCGTGCCGGCGCGCGACCGGATGACCCTCGGGTAGGACGAGGCGGACCGGGTCGCGGTGCAGGTCGTGGCGGTCGACACCGGCGCGCCGCGAGTGCGGCTGGTGCTGCCACTCGTCGGCCAGGACGAGATCGACGTCGCCCAGCGCGAGCGCGGGCAGCGACTCCTCGGGCTCGGCTTCGACGAGTTCGCAGCGCAGGCCGGGCGCTTCCCGCGCGAGCGCGTGCATGGCCGGGGAGGCAAGGCGCAGCGCGACGGATTGGAACGCCGCGATCCTCCCCCGCCCTGCGACGCTGCCCGCGGCCGCTGCGAGCTCCGCCTCCGCGAGCTCGGCCCGGTCGATCAGCGCTTCGGCGTGGCGAACCAGGACGAGCGCGGCGTCGGTCAGGCGGACCCCTCGCCCCGCCCGCTCGAGGAGCGCCACGCCCGCCTCGCGCTCGAGCACCGCGAGCTGCTGCGAGACGGCCGAAGGCGTGAACTGGAGCGCGTCCGCGACGGCGGCGATCGTCCCCCGCTCGTGCAGCTCGTACAGCAAGCGCAGGCGGCGCAGATCAAGCACGACGCGGCCGACTCGGCCCGATCAGCATGAAGCGATGCTACTGAATAGCCGTCAGCAATCTGGATCGCTTCTGAAGCCTGAGGGCGGCACGATCGGGCCCATGGACTCCGTCGGCGCCTTCATCTGCCTCGCGTCCGCGGTCGCGTTCGGCGCGATGGGGATCTTCGGCAAGCTCGCCTACGACGAGGGCGCGACCGTCGGCACGCTGCTGGCCGTCCGGTTCCTGCTCGCCGCCGCGCTGTTCTGGGTGCTGGTGGTCGGCACGGGCGCCGCACCCCGGCTGCGTACGCTCTCGCGGAGCGACCTGGGCATCGCCCTCGCGCTCGGTGGCGTGGGCTACAGCGCCCAGGCCGGCGCGTACTTCGCCGCCTTGGCACGGCTCGAGGCATCCCTGCTCTCCCTGCTCCTCTACACGTTCCCCGGGATGGTGACGGTCGCCGCGATCGCGCTCGGCCGCGAGCGGGCGAACCGCCGCACGGCCGCCGCGCTCGTGCTCGCATCGGCCGGCCTGTTCCTCGTCCTGGCCGGGGCGGGCACGGGGGCGCTCGATCCCCTGGGAACGGTGCTGGGGGTCTCAGCCGCAGTCATCTACAGCACCTACGTCCTGACCTCGGCGAGCGTCGCCGACCGCGTCAGCCCGCTCGTCCTGAGCGCCCTCGTCTGTACCGGCGCGGCGACGACGCTGACGCTGGTCAGTGCCGCCGGCGGCGACCTGCACCCAGGCGACGTGAGCGCGGCCGGCTTCGGATGGCTGGCGGGCATCGCGGTCATCTCGACGGTCGGTGCCGTCAGCCTGTTCTTCGCCGGTCTGAAGCGCGTGGGCCCGACGACCGCCTCGATCCTCTCGACGGCTGAGCCGCTCACCACGGTCCTGCTGGCGTTCCTGGCGTTCGGCGAGTCGCTGGGTCCCATGCAACTCGCCGGCGGGGCGCTCGTCGTCGGCGCGGTGCTTGTTCTCAGCGCTCCACACAGACTGAATGGAGAGTCCAATGACGACGTTTGACCTCGCGCGGCGGTGAGCGCCACCGCCCCTCGACGAGGGTGCGACACCGGTGTTACACTGATGCGATGCCGACGCAGCATCGACGTCACGCCATCACCGAGACGCCCTCGGTCCAAGCCGCGCTCGATGAACTGCGGGGCGAGCTCGGCACAGCCCGGATCGAGCTCGGCGAACTGGTGATCCTCGGCGCTCACGAGAAAGTCGCACGCCTCCGCGCTCAGCGCGACGACACCGCCGAGCGACGGCGACGGCTGGCCGAGCGCGTCCGGCGCCGAGACGTCCCGGCGGATCGGACGGCCGCCGACGAGGTTCGCCGTGCCGGCTGGGTGCGTCCGTGACCACGACGCTGCTGCTCGACAACTCCGCGTGGGTCCGGCTGGCGGATCCCGCCGTCCCGGACGAGCGAGCTGCCAAGCTCGCCGGTGCCCTCGAGGCCGGACACATCGGCACGTGCCTGCCGTTCCTGCTCGAAGCCGGCTACTCCGCGCGCAATGCCCGTGACCATGACCAGCTCCTGGACGAGCTGCTCGCACTCCCGCGCTTCCACATCGACGACGATGTCGAGCAGCGCGCCCTCGATGCCCAACGCCAACTCGCCCGAGTCGGCCACCATCGGCTTCCGCCCGTCGACTTGCTTGTCGCCGCCGTCGCCGATCGACACGGCCTCGCCGTCCTTCACTACGACCACGACTACGACCTGCTCGCACAGAGGACCGACCTGGGCTTAGCGAGCGAATGGCTCGTCCCACGCGGGACGCTCTGAGCGGCTACGCCATCCGCCGCACCGTGCGTCGCACTGCAGGGCCGCCGCGAAGGCGAGCAGTACCCCCTCGGAGGCGTGACCGGCCCGTCCCTGCTCGAGCCGCACGTAGTACTCGACGCTGACGGCGACTTCTGGTCGCGCCCCGGGCTCGACCTGTGCCAGCGCGAGCTGGTCACGGTCGCGGCGCTGTGCGCGCTCGGCCGCGAGCGCCAGCTCGCCGGCCACCTGCGCTCGGCGCGCGACGCGGGCGTGACGCGCGAGCAGCTGGTCGAGGTGATCATGCAGATGGCGATCTACGCCGGCTGGCCGGCGGCCGTCAACGGCCTGCTCGTCGCGCGCGACGTGCTCGCCGCCGAGCCGACCGGCGCCCAAGTGCACCACGTCGGCGGCATTCGGGTGACGGTCGTGTCCGACGGGCACGCCGACCTGCCCGCCGCGATGTTCGCCGGCGGCATCGGACCGGCCGCGGTGCAGCAGCTTCTGCAGCGCCACGGCCTCGCCTCCGATCCCGTGCGGCTGTCGCTCAACGGCCTCGTCCTGAAGCACGGCGGGCGGCTGATCGTGTCCGATCCGGGCTCGGGACCGGCCTACGGCCCGCACGCGCACGGGCTCGCGACCGCGACGATGGGACAGTTCATGACGAACTTCCGGCGCGCCGGCTTCGACCCGGACCTGGTCGACCTCGTCATCCTCACCCACGCCCACCATGACCACGCGGGCGGCGTGCTGTCCGCGGACGGCGGATTGGCCTTTCCGAACGCGCGCGTGGCCATCTCCGAGCCGGAGCTCGTGCACTGGCGCGACGTCGGCGACTACGGCGAGGCGACCGTGCCCGACGCGCTTGCGGCGGGCGGGCGCGCGCTGGGCGTCGCGCTCACGGCCGCGATCGCCGAGCGGGTCGACTGGCTCGTCGACGAGCAGGAGGTCGTGCCCGGGCTGCGCGCACTCGCCGCGCCGGGGCACAGCTGCGGCCACACGGCGCTGCTGCTCGAGGACGGCGGCGAGGCGCTGCTGCTGGGCGGCGACTTCGCCACCCACGAGATCGTGCAGCTCGCCGCGCCCGCCTCCCACATGGTCGTCGACTTCGACAGCACGCAAGCCATCGCGTCGCGCCGGCGCATGCTGCGCCGGGCGAGCGCCGCAGGGCACCCGGTGCACGCCTTCCACTTCGCGTTTCCCGGCATCGGGCACGTCAGCGCGCGGGAGGACGGCTGGGCGTTCGATCCCCTCGACGGGTGCGGCTGAGCACGACCCGCGCTCACACGAGTATCGTGCGCCCGTCGCGCGTGCAGCCGAAAAGAAGGAGTGCATCGTGGGACGCATGTCACGCAGGTCGATGATCGCGCAGACGGGGGCGGGCGTTGCCGCACTCGGCCTCCCCGGAGCCGCAGTGGCACAAGGCGGCGAAGGCCGCTCCCGTCGCCACGGAGGCCACCGCCGCAGGCAGCCGCTCGTGATCGGCCACCGCGGGGCATCCGCGTACCGGCCCGAGCACACGATCGCGTCCTACACGCTGGCGATCGAGATGGGCGCCGACTACATCGAGCCGGATCTCGTCCCCACGAAGGACGGCGAGCTCGTCGCGCGGCACGAGAACGACATCGGCGCCACGACCAACGTCAAGGACATTCCCGGCTTCGCCGCTCGCCGGACGACCAAGACCATCGACAAGGTCGTGCACGCGGACACGTGGTTCACGGAGGACTTCACGCTCGCCGAGCTCAAGACGCTGCGCGCGATCGAGCGGCTGCCGCAGATCCGTCCGCATAACACCGCGTTTGACGGGCTCTTCGAGGTTCCCACGTTCCAGGAGGTCATCGACCTCGCGCAGGAGCATGACGTCGGGATCTATCCCGAGACCAAGCACCCCACCTACTTCGACTCCATCGGTCTCTCGCTGGAGGAGCCGCTGCTCGCCACGCTGGGGCGCAACGGCCTCGATCGCCGCGGGGCCAAGGTCTTCATCCAGTCCTTCGAGACCTCGAACCTCAAGCAGCTCAGCCGCGCGACGAGGCTGCCGCTGATCCAGCTCATCGACGCCGCAGGAGCACCGGCCGATCTGGTCGCCAAGGGAGACCCCCGCACCTACGCCGACCTGGTGACGCGGCGAGGCCTGGCCGCGATCGCCCGCTACGCCGATGGCATCGGTCCGGAGAAGGGCCGGATCGTGCCCGGCAACTCGTTCAACGGCCCGCAGCTCGGGGAGCCCACGACGCTGATCCGCGACGCGCACCGCGCCGGCCTGCTCGTCCATCCGTTCACCTTCCGCCCGGAGAACAACTTCCTGGCGGCGGAGTTCCGGCAGGGAAACCCGACAAGCCCGGTGTACCTGCAGGCCCGCGGCGACCAGCCGGCGGAGCTCGCGCTGTACTTCGACCTGGGCGTCGACGGCCTGTTCGCCGACAACCCCGACACGGCGGTCGCGGTGCGCGACGGCCTCCGCACGGGATCTACGCGGGGTTGAGCATCTCGCACCCGGTGGTGGAGGTGCTGCGCGCACGGGCCGAGAGCGGCTCGGCGCCGGGCGGGCGTGACGATCCCCACCGTGTCGCGCTCGTGATCGAAGGCGGCGGCATGCGTGGCGTCGTCTCGGCCGGCATGACGGCCGCGCTCGAGCGGCTGGGCGTCACTGCGTGCTTCGACCTCGTGGTGGGCGCGTCGGCCGGCGCGATCAACGGCGCAGCGCTGCTCGCAGGGGTCGCCCGCGAGGGCGCCGCCACCTATCACGGCGCGCTCGCCTCGCGTTCGTTCGTCAATCCGGCCCGGGTGCTGCGAGGCCGGCCGGTGATCGACGTCGACTACGTCCTGCGCTACGCCTCGGCCGGACTCGACGCCGCCCGACACGACCGCGTGCTCGCCAGCCCCGTCGAGCTGCACTGCGTCGCGGTCATGGTCGAGACGGCGCAGCCCGTGGTCTTCTCCGGCATGCGGACGAAACGGGAGCTGTGGGATGCCCTCCTGGCCTCGAGCCGCATGCCATGGGCCGGGGGCGCGCCGGTCGAGATCGGCGGGCAGCGCTATCTCGACGGTGGTCTCGGCTCGCCCATCCCCGTCGCCGAGGCCCTCGCGGCGGGAGCGACCCACGTCCTCGCCCTGCAGACGCGGCCGCACGGGGTCCCGCGCAAGAGCGCCTCCCGGATCGGCGACCGGCTGATCGAGCGCCATCTCCGGCAGCTCAATCCAGCGCTGGTCACGCTCTACCGCGAGCGGATCGCCTGCTACGAGCGGGTCGTCGATGACATCGCCGGGCGCTCGCTCGCCGCCGCGACGACGCCGCCATACGTGCTGGGGGTGCGGCCGGCCGCCGGCACCAGCGTGGTCGGACAGCTCGAGCGGCGCTCGGCGATCCTCGCGTCGGCGGCCGCCGACGCGGAGCGCCTGGCCGAGCAGGCGCTGCACGCCCTCCGCGGGCCGGCCACCGCCGGCTGAGCGGCCATCACTCGCTGGTGGGGCTGCGCTCGCTGCCCTCGCTGAACCGGCGCTCGATGTCCTTCTCGGGCGAGTCCGGCCGCTGCTCGGCGCCTTCGCTGAAGCGCCCGTGGCGCTCGCTCGCGGGCGCATCCTCGTGCGCGATGCCGCGCGCGTAGTTCGGCTCGAGCTGCTCCTCCGGGGAGTCGGGCTCCTGGTCGGTGCCCTCGGCGAAGCCACCGTCGTCGCCCTGCTCCGGCCGGGCGGGATGCTTGTCCTCGACGCCCTCGGCGGCCGCATCGTCGACCGTACGCTCGTCATCGCGATCCATGGCGGACTCCTCTATTCGGTGTCGATGATCCTACCCGCCGGGCCTCCGACCGACTCAGGCGGGCGTCGGAACCAGTCCCTCGCGCGCCGCCCACTCGATCGTGCGCCGGAACGTATCGGCCACGGGCGTGTACTCCAGCCCGAGCTCACGCGTCGCGCGGGAGCCGTCGTACCGGTGGCCGTGCTGCAGCGTGTGCACCATCTCACGACAGACCGGCGGCGTCTTGCCCCGAACGCGGAACACGCCCTCGATCAGCGTCCCGGCGGCGCGGGCGACCGGCGGCGGGAGCAGGCGCACGCGGTGGCGGACGCCCGACACCTCGGTGACGATGCGGAGCGCCTCCCGCGACGTGATCGTGCCGGCGCTGAGCACGTACCGTTCGCCGGCGCGGCCCCGCTCGGCGCCCAGCAGGTGGCCCTCCACGCAATCCGCGATGTCGACGATGCTGACGTGCGTGTCGACGAACGCGCGCAGCCGCCCGTTGAGGTAGGCGATCATGATCCGCCCGGTGCCGCCCGCGCGGCCGGGCCCCTGGACGGAGGCGGGGTTGATCGACACCAGCTCGATGCCGGCGCGGCGGGCGGCGGCGAACGCCGCGACCTCGCCCTCGTGCTTGGAGCGCTCATAGACCGACAGGTAGCTGCCGCGGTGCTGCGAGTCCTCGCGCCCCACCGTGCCGGGCGCCTCCCCGAGGGCCGCCGCCGACGAGGGGAGCACGATCCGGGGGACGCCCGCGCGGGGTGCGGCGCGCACCGCCGCCTCGGCGCCTCGCACGTTGACATGGAAGAGCGCGGTGGGATCGGCGGGGCACATGGTGTTGATGCCCGCCACGTGGTAGACGAGCGCGCACCCTGCCATGCCGGCCGCCATGACGTCCTCGTCGAGCACGTCGCCGCGGACCACCCGAGTGCCGCGGGCGGCCAGCGCGCGCTCCGCCTCGTCGGAGCGTGCGAGCGCGCGGACCTCCTCGCCGCGCTCCACCAGACGCGAAGCGAGCGCGCCGCCGATCAGGCCGCTCCCGCCGGTGAGGAAGACGCCGGTCACGTGCGCGTGTCCTCCCGCATCAGGGAGGGCAGCGCGCGCACCAGGTAGTCGGCGCCGGACCAGAGCGTGATCACCGCGGCGGCCAGCATGGCCCATTCGTCGACGTAGAGCCCGCCCACCGGATCGCCGAGGCGGAGGATCGCCAGCGCGATGGCGATGAACTGGACGCTCGTCTTGAGCTTGCCGAGCATCGAGGGGGCCATGACCGCGCCCTCGGATGCGATCACGCCGCGCAGCCCCATCAGGACGAGCTCGCGACCGATTATCACGGCCGCGATCCAGGGCGAGGCGCGGTCGACCGCGACGAGGGCGATCAGGACACCCGACACGAGCAGCTTGTCCGCGGTCGTGTCCAGGAACGAGCCGAGCTTGCTGGTGACGCCCCAGCGGCGCGCGAGCCGGCCGTCCACCCAGTCGGTGACGGCGGCCACGCAGAACAGCACGGTGGCCACGACGGCGTCCGCGCTGATGTCCTCCCCGCCGCGGTCGCCCAGGATCAGCCACATCACCACCGGAGTCAGTGCGATTCGCGTCGCGGTTCCCGCGGCGAGGAGACGAGCGGAGCGCAGTCCGCCGCGGGTCACGATCGGGATCGCCACGAGGCGCGCGGATGCTACCGCGCGCGGTCGGCTGAGGACTGGCTCCGGCCGCGGCCCGCGGCGGGCGGGAGCGCGCGGCGGGCGGCTGCGGCGGCGGCCTCCGGATCGGCCTCGCGCAGCGCCGCCTTGACGGCGGGGATGCGGCTTGCCGCCATGCTCAGCTCGCGCACGCCCAGCCCCGCGAGCAGCACGGCGGCCTCCGGCTCACCGGCCAGCTCACCGCAGACGCCGACCCAGCGCCCGTGCGCCTCGGCGGCCGCGGTGACCTGTGCGATCAGCGCCAGCACCGGGGACAGGGAGCGCTCGAGCAGGCCGGCCAGCGCGGCGTTGCCACGCTCCGCGGCCATCGTGTACTGCGCGAGGTCGTTCGTCCCGATCGAGAAGAAGTCGACGTCCGGCGCGACCTGCGCCGCCTGCAGCGCCAGCGCCGGCACCTCGACCATGACGCCGACCTCCAGCGGGGCGCGGCTGTCGAGCTCCGTGCGCGCCGCGTCGAGCGCCGCGCGTGCCGCCAGCAGCTCCTGGCGCGTCGCGACCATGGGGAACATGACCTTCAGCGGGTGCTCCTCGGCGACGCGCACGATGGCGCGCAGCTGCGTGCGCAGCAGCGCGGGCTCGGCGAGCGAGAGCCGGATGCCGCGCAGGCCGAGGAACGGGTTGTCCTCCGCCGCCTGCCGCAGGAAAGGGAGCGGCTTGTCGGCGCCCGCGTCGAGCGTGCGCACGATCACCGGACGGCCGTCGAGCGCGCGGGCGACCTCGCGCAGCACCGCGACCTGCTCGTCCTCGTCGGGTGGCGTCGCGCGATCCAGGAACAGGAACTCGGTGCGCAGCAGGCCTACGCCCTCGGCGCCCTGCTCCACGGCGGCGCGCGCCTCCGCAGGGCTGCCGACGTTGGCGAAGACCTCGACGCGACGGCCGCCGCGCAGTGCCCCGGGCTCGGCGGCCCGTGCCAGCAGGACGCTTCGCGCCTCGGCGGCGGCCTCGCGGCGCGCCTTCTGCTCGGCGACCGCCTCCTCGCCGGGGTCGACGTCGACGATGCCCGCCTCGCCGTCGAGGATCAGCGGCGTGCCGTCGGGGATGCGCAGGAGCGCGTCGCCGACGCCGACCACGGCCGGGATGCCCAGCGCCCGGGCAAGGATCGCGGCATGCGCGGTGGCGCCACCGCGAGCGGTGGCGATTCCCCATGCCTCGCCGGGATCGAGCCCGACCGCCTCGCCGGGCGTCAGCTCCTCGGCGCAGACGATGCCGGGACCTTGCGGCGCGGATCGGGCCTGCGTGCCGGCGAGCCGCGCGAGCACCCGCCGGGCGACGTCCTCGACGTCGACCGCGCGCTCGCGCAGGTACGGAT